>CANJRV010000073.1 GCA_947476825.1 Bacteroidota bacterium
AAACACACCCAATGAGCAAACAACATCATTACCGAGCAAAAATTATTTGGACTGGAAATACTGGAAGCGGCACTAAAAGTTATACCGAATATGAAAGAAGTTATTCTGTTTTGATAGATCATAAAATAGAATTGCAATGCTCTTCCGACACACCATTTAGAGGCGATGCTACAAAGCATAATCCAGAGGATTTTTTATTGGCATCTTTGTCTTCTTGTCACATGCTTTGGTATTTGCACCTTTGCGCTGATGCTGGAATTATTGTAGTAGATTATACAGACAATGCAACTGGCATATTATCCCAAAATGACAATGGCAGTGGATGTTTTACAGAAGTCATATTACATCCTATTGTTACCATCACAGAGGAGAGTATGAAATCGAAAGCAATTGAATTGCATCAACAAGCAAATAAGATGTGTTTTATGGCTAACTCCGTGAACTTTAAGGTGAAGCATGAACCGATTTGCATGATTAAAGAATAAGGAAATTCTTCTTCTATCACGCCCATAATTTTACAGGTTTTCATAGTACATTTGCGCACAAAAATTTTACATCATGAGCAATGGACATTTCAATTTTCCACAACCAATAAATGAACCTGTATTGCAGTTTGCACCAAAGTCTGCTGAAAAAATAGCATTAAAAAAAGCTTTGGCTGCCGCAAAAAAAACGAAACAAGATATACCCATGTATATCGGAAATAAAGAAGTAAGAACTGGAAAAAAATCGGAAATTCGTCCACCGCATGAAACCAAACACATACTTGGGCATTTCCATCAAGGCGATGCAAGCCATGTAAAAGAGGCTATAGACGCAGCTTTGGCAGCACAGAACCAATGGTCCAATATGCCTTGGGTTCAACGTGCTTCTATATTTTTAAAAGCTGCAGATTTATTAGCAACTAAATATCGATATGATATGTTAGCGGCTACTATGTTGGGGCAAAGTAAAAATGCATTCCAAGCAGAGATAGATTCTACTTGTGAGTTGATTGATTTTTTACGATTCAATGTTCACTTTTTAAATGATATTTATAGCCAACAACCAATCTCTGGTGCAGGTATGTATAATCGAGTTGAGTATCGTCCACTCGAAGGATTTGTATTGGCAGTTACGCCATTTAATTTCACTGCTATCGGTGGCAACTTGCCTACATCTGCTGCAATGTGCGGCAATGTGGTGGTTTGGAAAGCTGCGAATACCCAAATTTATTCTGCCAACCTCTTCATGAAAATATTGAAGGAAGCAGGATTACCAGATGGTGTTATTAATTTAGTATATGTAAGTGGCCCTGTTATTGGCGAAATTTGTTTTAGTCATCGTGATTTTGCAGGTGTACATTTCACAGGTAGTACAGGCGTATTTCAAGGCATGTGGAAGACAATTGGTGAAAATATTTCGAAGTACAGAACCTATCCTCGTATTGTAGGCGAAACAGGCGGAAAAGATTTCGTACTCGTACATCCAAGTGCTAATGTGGATGCGGTAGTAGCTGCATTGGCAAGAGGTGCTTTTGAATACCAAGGACAAAAATGTAGTGCTGCTTCCAGAGCTTATTTACCAGACAATTTATCGAAAGAAATTATTAAAAAATTAGTAGCTGATGTAAAGTCAATGAAGATGGGTACTACTGAAGACTTTACCAATTTTGTGAATGCAGTAATTGATGAAAAATCATTCAATAGCATTAAACAATATATTGACATTGCGAAAAAAGACAAGTCGTGTAAAATATTAGTTGGCGGAAAATGCGACAGCAAAAATGGATGGTTTATTGAACCAACCGTTATTGAAACAAGCAATCCAAAATACAAAACGATGTGTGAAGAAATTTTCGGACCAGTGCTTACAATATATGTCTACAAAGAAAATGAATTTGACCAAACTTGTGCCTTAGTGGACGCCACTTCTGACTATGCATTGACTGGTGCTGTGTTTAGCCAAGATCGATATGCATTAGAAAAAGCGATGAAGACCTTAACCCATAGCGCAGGTAATTTTTATATCAACGACAAACCAAGTGGTGCCGTTGTAGGACAACAACCTTTTGGTGGAGCAAGAGCTAGCGGAACCAATGACAAAGCAGGTTCTATGTTGAATCTATATCGTTGGTTGAGTGCTCGTACGATCAAAGAAACTTTCAACCCTCCAGTTGATTATCGCTATGCATTTTTAGGCGAGAAATAATTTTTAATTATCCAATAAAAATACCCTCAAGAATATAGAAATATTGAGGGTATTTTTTAAAGAAAAAAAATCTAAATCAACATAGAAATTGGATTCTCTAAAAATCCTTTAAGTGTCTTTAAGAAATTAGCGCCTACTGCCCCATCTACCACACGATGATCACAGCTAAGTGTCAACTTCATGATATTTTTTATAGTGATATTTCCTTCAACTATAACAGGGGTTGCTGCTATTTTTCCAACGGCTAAAATGCAAGCATCTGGCGGATTAATGATGGCTGTAAATTCATCAATATCCATCATACCTAAATTAGAAATGGTAAACGTATTGCCCGTAAATTCAGACGGTTGTATTTTCTTATTTCTTGCTTTATCGTATAAATCAGTTGCATCTGTCGCAATTTGTGCGAGCGATTTTTGATTTGCAAATTTTATGACTGGAACAATCAATCCATCTGGTAATGCAATGGCAGTTCCAATATGTATATGATGATGTTGACGAACAAAGTCCGTCATCCAACTACTATTCACTTCTGGGTGTTTAGACAGTGATAAAGCAACCGCTTTTATCATCATATCATTGATAGAAATTTTTACTGGACTAACTTTATTGATTTGTGTACGAGCATCCATCAACTTGTCCATTTCTACACTGGTCTTCAAATAAAAATGCGGCGCGGTAAACATACTTTCACTCAATCGTTGCGCAATGATTTTACGCATTTGTGTAAGTGGCGTATCGCTATATCCTTCTTTACCAGATTCAACCATTGGTATATTTTGTTGGATAGGCGCATTAGTACTTGGAGTAGGTGCCGCTACTGGAGCAGGCGCTACAACCGGCGCAGGTGCTACCACTAGGGCAGTCGCAGCGGCTGGAGCTGCTTGTGCAGCAATAACTACAGGCGCTTGTTGTATGTTATCCAAATCTCTTTTGATGATACGACCATTGTCACCGCTACCCATCACATTGCCCAAGGCTATTCCTTTCTCTTTCGCAATTTGTTTGGCTAAAGGCGAAGCTTTGATGCGACCATCTTCATCATTATGCACTGGTAATGGCAATGAAGAAGTTGATAAAGGTGTTACGTTTTCAGTTGGTGTTGGTGTAGGAGCTGTAGTACTTGCATTATCATTTGAACCAGCTTTCAGAGCGCCTAAATAAGGCGTAATATCAGTACCAGCTTTGCCAATGACTGCGATTACTTCATTTATTTTTGCAGCTTCCCCTTCTTTAATACCTTGGTATAATAAAGTTCCTTCTGCGTAGCCTATCACTTCCATGGTAGCTTTATCCGTTTCCACATCCGCCAAAGAATCATCTGCTTTTACAAGATCACCAACTTGTTTATTCCAAACAACAATTTTTCCTTCCTTCATCGTATCGCTCAACAATGGCATTCGAATCACGGTAAGGTCTTTTGGTATAGTTACTTGTGTTGCTTGCGCAGCAGGACTTTCAACAGGAGCCGCTTGTATTGGGGAAGCTACAGTTGCTTGTACTGGCGCAGGTTCTGTTGCTGGTGTAGGATTTATTGCTGATGAAGTTGTACTTGTTTCTGCTGTCGGAAGAAGTGCAGAAATATCTTCTCCTGGCTTCCCGATAATAGCAATGATATCATTCACTTTGGCAGCTTTTCCTACCTCTACCCCAATATATAATAATGTTCCATCTACATAAGGAACAACTTCCATGGTTGCCTTATCTGTCTCTACATCCGCAATAGCATCATCCGCTTTTACCAAATCTCCAACACGTTTATTCCACGCTGCTATTTTACCCTCTGTCATCGTATCACTCAGTAGAGGCATTCTTATTACATCCGCCATGGTCGCTTTTATTTTTTTCAAAAGTAATAAACTTTGTTTAATAAAAAAGTAGTGCAGGATGAATGATGTAAAATGCTAAATTATTTTTCAATTAAGCCTTTTAAAATGGGAGCTATTTTTCAAATTCCAAAATCAATTTCCCCTAAAAAAATATAAATTTTAAGGAAAGATGAGGTGATTTTTTGTTTTTATGCATATATTGGGGAATATTTGTAAATCCATTTGAAATAGATTTCCTAAATCCCATAAGAAGATAAACAGTAGATAATGAAATTAAAAGCACCCGTAGATGTAAAATGGATAGCCAATTTTGTACAAGCAAAGCTTATTGGCGATGACACACTTCAGGCTGATGGTATCAACGAAGTACATAAAATAACACCTGGTGATATTTCATTTGTAGATATTGAAAAATACTATGCAAGAACTTTAAGTAGCGAAGCAACTGTAATATTAATTAACAAAGAAGTGGAATGCCCTACTGGTAAAGTGCTGTTGGTATTGGATAATCCGGCAGCTGCTTATTCTAAATTGGTAACGCATTTTTGCCCATTTGAACCTGCTACTAAAATGATTAGTGATACTGCTGTCATTGGTGAAGGAACTATTATTCAACCCAATGTCTTTATTGGCAACAATTGCAGCATAGGAAAAAATTGCATTATCCATCCAGGCGTTGTCATTTATGATAGAAGTTATATTGGCAACAATGTAATCATTCATGCGAATTCTGTAATTGGTGGCGATGCATTTTATTTTAATAAAAGAGAAAATGAATCTTTACGTTACCTCAAATTGGAAAGCTGCGGACGTACTTTTATTCATGATAATGTAGAAATCGGTGCTAACTGCGCGATTGATAAAGGCGTAAGCGGCGATACCATTATTGGTGCCGGAACTAAATTTGATAATTATATCCATATCGGTCATGGAACCATCATTGGTAAAAATTGTTTGTTCGCCGCACAAGTAGGCGTAGCAGGCAAAGTAACCATTGGCGATAATGTTTTATTGTATGGACAAGTTGGTGTTTCTAAAGATTTAGTTATAGAAGGCAATACCGTGGTATTGGCAAAAAGCGGCGTAGGCAAATCATTACCAGGCGGAAAAGTTTGGTTTGGTATCCCTGTTCAAGATGCGAAAGACAAAATGGAAGAATTGGTTTGGGTGAAACGTATTCCAGAATTATGGGACAAAATGAAAAATGAAGATTAATCCGTCGTTTTCTGCATTTTTAATTATTCAAAAAATAGATTTGATGAACTTGCCTTTTTCAAATCCAATTTATTGTCTAGTAAATCATCCAGCTTTCTAATACAAATACCTTATTTTTGTTTTCTATGAAATGTACGGTTCCACTACTTTTTTTCTTTATGCTATTGACCTGTTTTGGGGTTCAATTATTCGCTCAAGATTTTCAAGCATTAAACCCAGAAAGAAAACCAATTCACCAAGGGGATATCAGTAAGTACACAGATTTACAATTGAATGAAGACTCGTTGGTGTATTATGCGGATAGCATGTATTTTTCTACCATACCTGATTATCGCATTGATGGTAGTTATGAATTTATCCGAGTGTTTAAAAATATAATGAAAGACAGAAGTTCATTTGCTTATCCCTTTACTAAATTAAAAGATAAGATTACCATTTTGGATGCGCCTGATAAAAGTTTTAGAATTTACAATTGGGAAGTGCTACGAAATAATGTCGAACGTCGCTACTATGGCGTCATTCAACTGCAAGACAAAAGCTATATACCATTGGTAGATGTGTCTGACAATATCATTCGTGGGGCGGAAGATTCTACTTTCATGGGAACGCGCTGGTTTGGTTGCATGTATTACAAGATACTCCAACGTGAAATTTCTGGAGAAAAAATTTATTTCCTCTTAGGTTGGAATGGCAACAGTATGAATAGTGAGAAAAAAGTGGTGGAAGCCTTTGGATTTAATACAAAAAACCAATCTGTATTTGGTGCCAATGTTTTTAATATTTTAGACAGAGGTCAACGCAAAAAAACAAATCGTTTTATTCTAGAATACCAAAAAGGTTCTAAGCTAACAATGAATTATGACGAGGAAACCAAACAAATTATTTTCGATCATTGCGAATCTCAAATCGGAGACCCAGCAAAAAAATATACCTACATCCCAGATGGAACTTATGATGGTTTAAAATGGGATGGCACACAATGGATCATGTATGAAAATATAGTTCGAATCAAAGAACTCCAACAAGGAGATGCTCCAGTGGACCAACCCATCAAATAAGGTATTCCTTATTTTTATTAATAATTAATTTCATGTTTAAAATGACTCAGATAGCTACCATCTGAAATAATATATGCACTACGCTAGTATCGAAAATCTAACTAAATCATTCGGAGTCCGAAAATTATTTTCCAATATTACTTTCCACATTACAGAG
Source organism: Bacteroidota bacterium (assembly GCA_947476825.1). Classification (GTDB taxonomy): domain Bacteria; phylum Bacteroidota; class Bacteroidia; order Chitinophagales; family Chitinophagaceae; genus OLB11. The sequence goes on from CANJRV010000073.1 coordinate 6,450, forward strand.
GGTGATAAAATTGCACTCATCGCCAGAAATGGATTTGGCAAATCTACTTTGTTACACATTCTAGCAGGAAAAGATACTGCCGACAGTGGCACCTCTTGGATACATAAAGATATTCAATTGGTGATGCTCCATCAAGAGAATGATTTTGATGGCGAGAAATCTATTTGGGATAATATTTTATCGATGGATAATGAAGTCGTAAAAGTGGTAAAAGAATATGAAGAGTTTGTAGAAAGTGGCAGTGAAGATACCGATAAGCTACAAGATTTATTAACACGCATCGACGAGCTCGAAGCATGGAATTTTGAAAATCAATTACAACAAATATTAACGAAACTAAACATCCATCATTTACATCAATCGGTGAAATCATTGAGCGGTGGACAGAAAAAAAGAATCGCGCTTGCACAAGCCCTCATTGAAACACAGCTTTATCATGGTAAGTGTTTATTGATTATGGATGAACCTACCAACCATTTGGATGTAGGCATGATTGAGTGGTTAGAAGATTATTTGAGTGCACAAAAAATAACCTTGTTGATGGTTACCCATGATCGTTATTTTCTAGATCAAGTATGCAATGAAATTATTGAAATTGACAATGAACAAGTCTATATCCACAAAGGAGATTATGATTATTTTTTGAGCCAAAAAGCGCATCGCATTGAGGTACAATCTAGTGAATTGCAAAAGGATAAAAATATTTATCGCAAAGAATTAGAATGGATGCGCAAACAACCAAAAGCACGTACGACGAAATCTAAATCTCGACAAGATGCATTCACAGAAGTAGAAACGAGAGCCAAACAAAAAGACTTGGATTCGGAAGTGCAATTGCAAGTAAAAATGACAAGACTTGGTGGCAAGATTTTAGAAATGAAAAAAGTCTATAAAAGTTATGGTGAGAAAAAAATAATGACTGGTTTTGATTACACGTTTAAAAGAGGAGAACGCATTGGTATTGTTGGTAAAAATGGCGTCGGCAAAAGTACCTTTCTACAAATCGCTTTACAATATATGTTGCCAGATAGTGGCAAAGTAAATCATGGTGAAACCGTTGTATTCGGACACTTTTCACAAGATGGTTTACAATACAAAGAAGATAAACGCGTGATTGAATATGTAAAAGACCATGCCGAATTTTTTCCTATGGCAGATGGAACTAAAATTGGTGCTTCCAAATTTTTAGAACGATTTGCATTTACTTCCGAACAACAATATACTTACTTGAGCAAATTAAGTGGAGGCGAAAAAAGAAGATTACAACTACTCAGTATTTTATTCAAAAATCCAAACTTCTTGGTACTGGATGAACCAACCAATGATCTGGATTTACAAACCTTACAAATATTAGAAGAGTTTCTTTTAGAATTTCAAGGTTGCATTTTATTGGTAAGTCATGATCGCTATTTCATGGATAAGTTAGTGGATCATTTATTTGTATTTGAAGGCGATGGTGTCATTTCCACTTTCCCTGGCAACTATACGCAATACAGATTAAAAGAAATGATTGAGCAACAATTACAACGGCAACAAAGCAATGCAAAAAATACAACTATACCCACTAAAACAGAATTAGTAGCTGTCGAAACAAGCCCTGCTCCGAAAGCAGAGAAAATGACCTACAAAGAAAAAACCGAAATGGATTCCATAGAAAAAGAAATACCTCAATTGGAAAAAGAGAAAAAAGATTTAGAAGAAAAAATGTCTTTAGGTAGTATTTCTTATGATGAATTACAACTTGCTGCAACACGTATTGGTACTATCCTTTCTCTTTTAGAAGCAAAAGAAATTCGTTGGTTAGAACTCAGTGAAAAAAAGAATATATAAGCGCAAATCAAATGCCTAATTAAGAATTCATAAATATTTGTAGTTTTACCTCATGCAACAATACCATACCCTTTTACAATATATACTAGACCATGGTACGGCCAAGAGTGATCGTACTGGAACAGGCACTACTAGCCATTTTGGTTACCAAATGCGATTTAATTTACAAGATGGTTTCCCTTTGGTTACCACAAAAAAATTGCATTTTAAATCCATCATCTATGAATTACTTTGGTTTATAAAAGGCGATACGAATGTCAAATATTTGCAAGAACATGGTGTAAAAATTTGGGATGAATGGGCAAGAGAAAATGGAGACTTAGGGCCTGTTTATGGCAAACAATGGCGAAGCTGGCAAGGTGCAAATGGCAAGACGTATGACCAATTAATGGACGTCATTCATCAATTAAAAAATAACCCAGATAGTAGAAGAATAATTATTAGTGCATGGAATGTGGGCGAACTAGAAGAGATGGCATTAATGCCTTGCCATAGTTTATTTCAATTTTATACAACACCTCCTTCGCATGCACAAAAAGAAAAAGGCATCAAAGGAAATCTGAGTTGTCAATTGTATCAAAGAAGTGCGGATGTGTTTTTGGGTGTTCCTTTCAATATCGCTTCCTATGCATTACTTACCATGATGATTGCGCAAATTTGTGACATGGAAGCAGCAGATTTCATACATACTTTTGGCGATGTGCATATTTATTCCAATCACCTAGAGCAAGTAAATCTACAATTAACTCGTCAGCCATTTCCTCTTCCACAAATGAAAATAAATCCGAGCAAAAAAAATATAGAAGATTTTGTTTTTGAAGATTTTGAACTCATTAATTACCAACACCATCCTGCTATAAAAGGTGCAGTTGCTGTATAATACATTCACCATTCTAAACCTATTTACATGACTCTTTCTATCATTGTAGCTGCTTCTTTCAATCGCGTTATTGGCGTAGATAATCAGTTGCCATGGCATCTTCCAGCAGATTTAAAATACTTCAAATCGCTCACCACCAATCACACTATTTTGATGGGACGAAAAACATTTGCATCCATTGGCAAACCATTACCCAATAGAGAAAATATTGTGATTACGCGGGATCAAAATTTTCATGTAGATGGTGTTCTTTGTATGCATTCTATTGAAGAAGCACTCGCCTATTGCGCCAATAAAGAGGAAGAAGTTTTTATCATTGGTGGTGATACTATTTATAAACAAACACTTGGATTGGCCAACAAAGTTTACCGTACCAAAGTGCATACTTCCATTGATGATGGCACCGCTTATTTCCCTACCTTAAAAGTAAATGAATGGGATTTAATTTCTAGTGAATACCATGAAGAGGATGATAAAAATGAATATGATTATACGTTTGAAGTCTATGTTCGTCATGAAAAATAAAGGGCGAATATGAAAAAATTATTCATCCTACAAGCATACATTCGTTATAGATGCAAAGCAAAATCTGGGCATGGAATACACTCCCCTTTCGTGTACGATTTTATAGAAAATGTACTGCAAGACCAACGCCATTTTTATGCCTACGATGATATTGCTCAATTACGCAAACAACTGTTCCAGGATACAAGTGTGATAACTGTCGAAGATTTTGGCGCAGGATCACATCTTGGTTCAACCAAAAATCGAGTAATAAAAGACATTGCAAAAACCGCTGGACGAACCGAAAAATTTGGCAAACTCTTATTCAAGATGGTACAATATTATTCTCTTCAACATATTGTAGAATTAGGCACTTCATTAGGTATTGGCAGCACTTACATTGCCAAAGCCAATGAACATGCCACTATCACAACCATTGAAGGCAGTGAAGCTGTTGCGGCAAAAGCAAAACGAAATTTCGAATCTTTAGCAATTAAAAATGTGCAACAAGTCATCGGCAATTTCAATACAACCTTGTCGCCTACTTTAGACAAAATGAAAACCATCGATTTATTATTCATCGATGGTAATCATCAACAAAAACCAACCATAGATTATTTCATGCAAGCCTTACCGCATGCACACAATGAGAGCATATTTATTTTTGATGATATTCATTGGAGTAAGGGCATGGAACTAGCATGGCAGGAAATAAAAAATAATCCAAGCGTTACGCTTTCCATAGATCTATTTTTCTTTGGTATTGTTTTTTTCAAAAAGGAATTTAAAGTGAAGCAACACTTCATATTGAAATACTAAAAAAGAAAACGCCTCCGTTGATGACAACAAAGGCGTTTAAAAATTGTAATGAACTAATTTATTTACTACACTCTGCTAACATTTTTGTAGCATCATCAGCACCCCAAGTAGGCATTAAGTCATTTAATGGTTTGAAGTTTTTATATAACTCTACTGCTTTCGTAAACAATTCTTTTGCTTTATCTTTTCCACCACCAAAAGCTTCTGGTGTATAAAAAGCCGATTGACCTTTTAGAAAAAATACTCTTGGATTGGCAGCATTCATTGCAGCTGCTGTTTCCAATAAACGTGCTGCTTGCGGACCAAATTTCATACCTCTTGTCATTGGGTTTACATTGATACGAGCCGTTTTGCATAATGATTGCAAACAAACGATTTCATCATTTTTTTCAATGGCAAATGCAGCTTCCAATTGTGTATCTGCTTGATCTACAATGCCATCGATTTTTTCTTTATCTGTCGAACTCATCGCTTCCATTACATAGCAATAAGCTGCATAATATTTTGGTAACCACTGTTTAGGTTCGGCGGCTGCGATGCGTTCAAACCCATTTGCTGCAGCATGAAAAGCTTCTGGCGATTTGCTTGCTTGCATTTTCATTAATAAACCTTTCATGCCGCTTGTATATTCAGCACTTTGCGAAAAGCCTGCAAATCCAATCAATAAAAGGGATAAGGAGAAGAATAATTTTTTCATATAGTTTTTAATTTTAAGGCTCAAATATATTATTTATTTTCAAAACAGACTTCAGTTTGTTCGGTTCAAATAGAAATCCTCATTTCCCCCAAACACCAATCTACAAATTCCCATCAATTGCTTCTTGTGTTCTATCAATTCCCCAACTCATAAACACACCAACAAATACAAATTGTTTTGCTGCTGGCGTAATGGCTTGACGATACAATTGCGTATCTCCATTCAAATCTTTTGCCGCGTAATTATATCCATATACTTGTTTGAACCCAAATGGATTATTGACACTCAATACGAAAACAGAAAATACTTTTTTAATCGTCTTCAAATAATTACAAGAAATACTGAAGTTGTTAAAGTCTATCGTTTTGTCCACCATAAATTGATTGGCGTTTGCTGTTGATGGCTCATTTGGATTTGCTGTATTGTAATTGATATATGGTCTTCCAGAAGAGAAAGTATAAGTACCATTGATACCAAACATACGTTTAACCCAAAACTTTTTAAACACCAAAGATGCAGTATGCGTGGCTGCAAAATCAGGTTGTACACTTCGCAAATAATTTAAGAAATTTCTTTTCGTATCTAAGTAAGAATAAGAAACCCAAAAGTCAATTCCTTTAATAGATTTCTTATCTCGATAAAATAATTCTACCCCACGCGCATATCCATCTCCAGTATTTGCAAGTTTATTAAGTGCACCACTTACATTCGTTTTAATCAAGTCATGGTATTGTTTATAGTAGGCTTCCAATCTCAGCAATCTATCTTTCGGTTGAAATTGATAATTGAGTATATAATGGTCGGCACGCATATAATTTAAATTCGCATTTTGTGCAAAATATTGTTGCTCTGGTTTTTGATAAAACATTCCATACGCTAAAGATACTTGCCCTTTATGTTTCAGCTTATAAGCCGCAGATAATCGAGGTGCAATATTCATCTTATTTAAGATAGAAGATTGCTCTGCACGAACCCCAATTTTTCCGGCTATATCATTTGTAATGTAAATATCACTCTCTGCAAAAGCAGCTGTATAATGCTCTTCCGTAATGTTGGTTGGGTGTTCAACATACGGTTTCAACAATTCTGGAAAGGCTAACATTTTATCTTTCCCATAAATATATTCTCCACCAAAACGAATGGTATTTAAATTATTCAAACTCTTTTCCAACACAACTTTAGTTGTCGCCAATGTATTATGTCCATCTATCGCAATCCACTCTTTATTTGTAAAATTAGTATCTGTAATGAGTTCTTGATTTGCATTCAAAATCTTAGTGTTAATACGATCTACATTATCACTGAAACACAAACCAACATTTATTTTCCAATCTTTTTTGAAATATTCTTTGTATGAAAAATTAGCATACGCGTTTTTATTTTTTACCACAAACTGATCTTGATAAGCCTTGGCTGTATTGTCATAATCTAAACTACTAATATTCGCTCTTTGAATATCAATAGCAGTTTGATTATAGTAACCATAAAATTTCAACATGCCCGATTTAGATGTTTTAATTCGATAATTCAAATCCACTTGATGTACAGTAGGTGCTTGCTTATACGTAATATTTTGTTTGACCAATAAAAAGTAAGGTGTCAGATTTACATAGTTATAACCAATGCCCCAAGAGCTTTTTTTGTTCTTCGCCAATTGCTGATAACTGCCACCAACACCTACAGACGACAAACTAAAATTCGCAGCCGAACGTTCAGGCAAATCTATCGTTTCTAAAATCACCGCCGAAGAAAGTGCTTGTCCATACAATGCCGAATAACCACCTGTGGTAAACACAGTGCCTTTAAAAATAAAAGGATTAAAACGACCTCTTGCACCCAAGTCTGGAACGGAAGCAGTAAAAGCATTGCGCACCCAAGTACCATCAATAAAAGTTTGGGTTTCGGAGCCAGTACCGCCACGAACAAATAATCCTTCCCGATCATTTACTTGTTGTGCGCCTGGTAAAGTTTTTAATGCACCATAACTATCGCCATTACTTCCTGCAGTTGTTACAATATCTAAAGAACTTAATACCGTACCTTTTTTTTGATCACTCGCTTCAAAAGCACCTGCACTAATGACAACCGCTTTCAAATCATTTATTTTTTCTTTTAATGAAAAATTCAAAACCACCTCTTTTGCATTGGCAGAAATTCTTTTTTCTTGTGCAGCAAATCCAGTATAAGTGGCACTGATAGTTACAGAATCTTTCTTACTTGTTTCAAACGAATACTCACCTTTTGCATTGCTCGTTGCACCATCATAACTTCCTTTCAATGTAATATTTACCCCTATCAATAATTCGCCTTTTGTGTCGGTTACTTTTCCAGAAATAGTTGTTTGTGCTTGCATTACCATCGGAAATGAAAGCAAGCAGATTAAATAAAATATTTTCATAGTATAAATTGAGAAGCAAAAGTAGAAGACAAATCGAATTTAAAAAACAGTTTTCTTACACGCTGAATACAAGCTGTCTATTTTATTTTATGCAAACCAATTCTACATAAGAACCCTTCTGAATTTTATGTACTTTGTTTGTTGCGTAATAATAATGTTTGGTAGAAAAAATAGGTAAAATAGAGTAAAGGGAAGGTGCAATTGTATGCAATAAATTGGATGTGGAAAATATAGTTCGACATGCCTCAGGGAGAACATATCGAATAGGGAGGAGAACTGATTAAGCTTGTTTCCAATACTGAAGTATCATCAAGATTAGTCAATTACTTTTTTTCTTGTTCTTGAAACGCGTTGTGGTTTCGATGATTTTGATAAAGGCATTTTTCGTCCTGTCGCTTTATAGTAAGCAATTACTTCACTAATTTTTTTCCTGTCTTCACTTGTCAGCGGTGTAGAGTCAACTACGAAGTCAATGCCTGCTGGTTCTTTGATGTATCCCATTTTTAGTATTTTTATTAAGTCGGAAAATATTTTTTGATTAATTTAAGTGCTTCATGCGGGTAGATTACCATTTTATGTCCACCAATATGTGTTGCACCTAAAGTCTTTTCATAATGATCTATCAACTTTGTCTTGGAAGTAAACGAAACAAACCCTTGATAACCCTTATCCCAAGAAGTTTTACATGTGAACGCAAACAAATTTCCTGGCACTCCTTCATAAAGTTTATTCTTACCTAAATTAAAAGGAGCACTTTCAACAAGATGCAAATAGTAATGGTCATTGTAATCGCTTATACTTAAAAGTCCTTGAACAATTTCCGGGTTATTGCGAATGGTAAGTTTATAAATTTGTCTGCCTGATAACTTAAATTCACCTGTCCAATTAAAAAGCCAACCATTTTTCTTAGCAATGTTTTTCAAATCAGCTTTTGTTAAGGGGTGAACATCAGTAGGAAAACTATCCTGTGAAATGGTATTAACGATGCTATTTGTTAGCTTGTCAATTTCAATTTCCAAATAATATTTCGTTTGTTTTGCCACACTTCAAAGATAAAGAAAATGATTTTAGAAATTATAGGAATTTTAAAGTATTACTCCCGTTTGCATCACAAAATCTAATATAGAACAACCAACAAATTAATACTTAAAATCGCATGGGAAGTATGTAATCTATTTCCGAAATTTTAAGAGCGGGTTTCTTCTATTTCATTGAATAATGGCAGTAGATTTATTTTTTCGGTAGTCCCACTCTTGCAATTACTTCATTAGCTTTTGCAAGTTTCTCTGGAAACAAATTTTTTTCTCGCAACCTCTCCAATGATTTGTCAATCTTAACAACAGGTACTTTCCTTTTATTTAATTTTTCTATGGTGGACATGTTACAAATTTAATAATAATTTTCGCTTTACTAAAAAAGCATCGTAATTTTTCCCTTTTCAAATTTGTTCCAGACCTCTTCATTTAAACCATAAACTTCAAAATCAACTAAAATTTCTTCAAGATTTGCGGCAATTCCCATACGGTAAAGTCTTGTTCTTACAGTATTACTTCCAGTAGCGTAAACCCATATATTTGGGTGTTTATCCGTAAAAACGTACAAAGTCGAAGCAACAGTTGCTAATACTTTTTGGCTGTCATTATTATTTGTTATCGCTCTGTCATTTATAGAATCAGTAGCCTCATGGTAGTCACCAAATGCTAGATTATAAATATCCTCTTCAAGCATTTTAGAGTAAACGACTACCTTTTCAATTCTGCCCTTCGGATCAATCTGTTCGACATTTGCAATGTCGAACTGCTATCGGCGGTTTTGAAAACCGCTTAGAAAAATTGATTCCTGACTTGAAATATTGAGCTCATAAATAAAATATTTAAAGCTCAAAAAAATCGCAATAATTAGCTTAAACACGAAACTAAATGAGCCGTAACATTGGATACGTTGAAGCAGGCAACTATTTTACATATAGACAAGTATCAGCAGAAATTAAAATATGGAAAAAATAAAGCATTAGCATGAAAATAACTTGGGCATTCTTGACTACGGTACAATAAATTTTTGATTCTGTCTTAGTTTGCCACAAGATTCTGAGCCACTGCTACAACGAGTCTATCAAAAAGTCTTTTGCCAAAATATCTTCGATTTAATTTGTAACAGAACTCATCTAAATAATTTTGCAAATACTTGGCATTGATTTTATGATA
>CANJRV010000074.1 GCA_947476825.1 Bacteroidota bacterium
AGATTATATCTATAGTAGTTGCGCGGATTATTTATCTTTACGAAAAGGAATATTACATGTGGAAGGTTTATAACGTCATTGGAATGGTTCGGAGAACCACATTTATCTGTAGTTCGACATGCCCTGCGGAACATGTCGAACAGCGAGGGGCCAACGAAGGAATAGATAATAGTGAAATACAAAATGAAAATGAGCAAACAATAAATAGACTTTATATCAAATGGCTGAAAATCGGAATGGATTCGATAACAGAAGATGATAAAGATATAATACATGGGTTAGCATTACAATGTCCTTATAATGGCGGCACAGCAGTATACAAAGCACGTTCTATGTGGGCAACATATGAACCTGCATTAATGTATGACGATATAAAATTGTGTAATAATGCAGGGGTAAATAAAGCAAACAACAATAGTAGTACTAAAGGCTTGTTTGATGATGAAAATAAGTATCTATCGAATTTGAAAGCAAGTGTAGAAAATAAAATAGTACTAGAAAATGAATTAATCATATTTCCCAACCCAAGTAATTCGCAAATAAATATTAGGTATAAAGAGTCAAGAAATACCCAACTACAAATTGTAAATGTGGTTGGCATAATTCTAAAAGAAATATCCTTACCTAAAGATATACAACAGGTTTCTACACTTGTAAATGAATTAAATACAGGTATATATATTTATAGACAAGTATATGGGAAAGAGATATTAAATACAGGCAAACTCATAATTGAATAAACATGAAAAATATAATGTTAGTATTAGTATTATCTATTTTAGATATAGGTGCAAATTGCCAAAGCAAAAGAGGTAATGAATGGATTTCGGGTGCAGGAGGTCAAAAAGTAACATTTGACAATACGAATATTACAACCAGCAATTCTGTATTTTTCTCTACTTATTTTACACAAGGAAATTCTAATATTTGTGACACAGATGGTAAATTAATATTATGTAGTAACGGTTTTACTATTTATGATAGTAATGCAAATATTATTAATGGTGGGGATACTTTAGTACCTAAAGCATTTTTTAATCATTATGGAGGATGGAGTCTATATTCTCAAAGCTCAATATTTTTACCCGTAGATAGTGATAAATATTATTTTATCACACCATGTAATAGCGAAGGGAATTTGTGTTTTGGCTGTCATTATGATGAATTATTTTATCATGCAATCGATATGAAAGCAAATGGTGGGTTAGGAATGGTTGTGAAACGAATGCAAGAAGCAAAAAAAGGGGTTAGTTTTAGTAGATCGCAAATGATGGCTTGCAGGCATGGCAATGGCAAAGATTGGTGGTTGTTAAAGCAAGGTGGAGACAGTAATATTGTATACAAATTTTTAGTTACACAAGATAGTATTTATGATAAAGGTAGGCAAGTATTTGATGCTCCATACTGGGGTGCAAATGATTTACAAGGACAAAGCACATTTAGTAAAGATGGAAATAGATATGCAAGTGCTTGCCAAAGTGACGGCTTGCTAGGGGAAATATTTATTGCTGACTTTGATAGATGTTGGGGGGTATTAAGTTACCCGAAAGTAATCCAAATGCCAATTGCATCACAATATGAACCTTTAGATTCAACAATAACAGAAAGATCCCCAACAGGATTATGCTATTCTCCTAATGGAAAACTATTATATGTATTTGGCTATTCAAATATTTTTCAATATGATTTGCAAGATAGTAGTTGGTATCATGTAGCTGGTATGGATACTTCTTTTATACAATTTCAAGATTATACAAATGCCTATTTAGGACCAAATGATAAAATTTATATTGGTAATTTTGGAGGGGCGAGCAAACAAATGAGTGTCATTGATAACCCTGATGTCAAAAGTGCTGGGTGTAATTTCTGTCCAAAATGTTTAAGAGTTGACACTTTAATAAATGGGTATTCATTGGGTACACCACCCTGTATGCCTAACTATTCATTGGGTGCTAGAGAGTGCTATCCAGAGAGTACAAATGAAATCATAGATAAGCAAAATGCTTTGGTAGTTTATCCTAATCCAGCTGCAACAAGAATTTTCATTAAAACTAAAAGTAAACAAAAAAAAGAGCTGTATAATAGCATTGGGCAACTCATTTTTTCAACAAAGGAAAATGAAATAGATGTGAGTAGATTAAGCAAGGGTGTTTATTATATCAAGTGTGAAGGACAAAGTAAAAAAGTAATCATTGAGTAATGAATCATACTCAACCTAAAATCAAAGCAACTTGTAGTGAGCGCAGCCGAAGTAACCGTTCTTTAGAGCGTCCCCGTTCTTCGGAGCGTCCTTCGCTCCGAAGTAATATTCTTTTGCTTTCAGCAAACTAATCGAATGCTCATTCATAGATCAATAACTCCCCCCACCCCTTGCTCATTTCAAAAATCCTTTTTACCTTCCCTTCTCGTTATAAAAAACCATTATGTCCAACCTCGAAACCACACACATCAAACGTTGCTAAGAATAAAAATCACTACGCAAGCAGCACAAGCTAAGTCGCTGGCGCGGGTTTGCAACCCGTGACTTACAACACAAACACTTAAACAACAAATTAATTACTATGAAAACTAAAACAACAAAAGACAATCCAACACTAAATGACGACGCTGGCGCGGGTTTGCAACCCGTGCCCCACAACAAAATGACCGAGGGTGACAGTTTAAAAGGCGGTTATTACTATTCAAAAGAAGGAGAATATCTAGGCAATGATGGAACTAGTCAAAACGTATTCATTGCAACAAAAGTCACCAAAGACAGTAAAGACAAAACTGGAAAAGTAACTGGCAAAAAAATCACTTTCACCAACAAGACACAGCTAAATATCAACCATGCCGATTTTACGTATTGTGCAGGTGTCATCCTTACAGAAGGTAACGAATATGAAGAAATGTTATTCATAGCACATGCCACCAACAACGAAGCAAAATTCAATAATAAAACTATGAAATATGAATTGAGCTCATCCTATTCTTCCACACCCACTGCCAACAAAAAACCTATCCTCGACAAATTAGATGAACAAGCAAAAACGAAAAGTGAAATCCAATTGCTAGCCAAAGAAAAAAATGCAAGAAAGGCAATTATAGACGTTTACTTAGGCGGTGTAGATGTCTCCAATGGTTCGCAAAGATGGGACGGTGCCGATTTCTTAGCGTGGGGTTTATCTCACTCCCCATTTAAAAGCACCAACAACAGACACGCCAAATTTGCGCAATTCGGTACCATAAAAATCTCCAAACTGTTATTCGACACATTCAAAAATAATATAGGCAGCAGTATTAGTTATGCTAGCCGAAAGTGGGAAAACCCCAAGGTCAAAGGTTCTTTTTCTTATGCCGTTCCAGAAGCAGTATTTCTAGATAGCAACAATTGGATAAAGGATACCTTCATCTATTCCACCAAGGTAAATAAACTCACCCTCGAAGCTACTGCCGTTCGACACCAAACTATTTACTGGAAAATAATTAGGTAGGAAGGAAGACCCCATTTTTAATACTCCCACTTGCTGGCACGGGTTTGTAACTCGTGACCACTATCTAATCTTCCTTTCTCCACACTCTGTCCTCAAACAAAACTCTCTAGACGAGAATAAAGCCCGTGTGTCACACTGCGGTTTAGAATTACAAAATATCTATTTTAAACTTATCTTAGCATCCTAAGCAATTATTCATGGCATTAAGTTGGAACGAAATAAAAAGTAGGGCTTTAAACTTCTCAAAAGAATGGGCTAACACTACCAATGAGGATGCAGATGCTAAACTATTCCTCGATGTATTCGACTCAGTGGCATGCCGAACCATACATTAAAAAAGTTCTCCATACCCATGATCCAAAGCAATATATTCAAGGTCCTTTAAAAACCACTAACAACTTCCCACGAACAACAATGAACAAGGTTTCCATACGTTTTTTTGATGATAGAGAAGTACGTGCCATTTGGGACGAAGAAAACAGCAAATGGCGGTTTTCTGTTTTAGATATCATAGCAGTATTGCGAAACCAAGACGACTATAATAAAAATCGAAACTATTGGAAATACCTAAAAGCAAAACTTAAAAAAGAAAATAGTCAAGTGGTTAGTGCCACTACCCAGTTGAAATTTCTAGCACCCGATGGGAAATTGCGATTTGCTGATATGTTGGATTATGAGGGCATAATTGCATTAGGAAAAACATTTCCAGGAACAATAGCCAACCGATTTATAGAATGGTTTACCTATAGCCCAGAAAGCATAGATGGCAAAAGTAAAACCAAGGCGTATGCCTTATTTGAAACCAGTTTTGTAGATAGCATAGAAGTAGGCACAACCAAAGGCTTACAACAAATACATGCCTATATTTTTGGTGGATTATATGATTTTGCAGGACAAATAAGAACCAAAAATATTGCCAAAGGTGGATATAGATTTGCGTTTGTACAATATTTAAATAGCACTTTGCTAGAAATAGACAATATGCCCGAAACCAATTTGGATGAAATTGTAGAAAAATATGTAGCCATGAACAAAGCCCATCCATTTATGGAAGGAAATGGCAGAAGTACCCGAATTTGGCTTGATTTAATACTAAAAAAACAACTAAAAAAATGTGTCGATTGGAGCCGAATAAGCAAAACCAATTACATGAATGCAATGATTATTAGCTCGGTAGATAGTAGCGTTTTACACGCACTACTTACAACAGCAATCACAAGCGATATTAATAGCCGAGAAATGTATATGAAAGGCATTGATTACTCTTATTATTATGAAGAAAATTAATCATAAAAATTCTTCAACATCCTCCAATGGCCATATCGAAGTATCGACACTAGCAGATTGTCAATCTACTTGTATCGATTAGAAATCGCTTTTTATCTACAATTCGAGAAGCGCTGCGCTTATATCTCTAATACCCCAAAAGGCTTACATGTGAATCTAAATCAAATCGTAAGCAACAACTTATCCAATTCGTATTCCATGTTTTTGAAGGTCGGTAAATATTCATTCTCCACATTCTTCACTACCGATTTATAATAATTAATTCCTTCAATTAAATTGTTTGTAAACTTATTCCAATAATTCTCTTTGGTGGCGGCTCCATTTAATTTTTCCGCATGCAAATAATCGATATACAATTTTAACTCATTGACAAAAAGATTCGGACGCCACAATGAATTTAAAATATTGGCACGACCATAAATATGATCTATCATTTGACGAAGAGAAAAAATACCGGAAAAATATTTCAAATTAGGCCCAGGACAAATACTGACCGCATCCAACTTCTTGGGTAAAAGATTTTTTAAATAAGCAGGCGATGACAATCCTTCACAAAGACATTCTTTTTCTAAAACTGCTTTTGCTTTCCTTTGATAATCTTCTTCATCCACAGCACTTTCTTTGATTTGCGCCAACTTCAATGTTTGGTATTTTGTAGAAGCAGTGCAAATCGGCGTATCCGTAAATTCCGTATTCAACTGCAAGTATTTTTTCGTGCAAGGACTTCCTGCTTTTCCATTCTCTATTCTTTCTTGAATCAAGTGAAGGGAAGAGCTTTTAGAAAAATTATTAAATGGAACACCCAATGGTGAGGAATGACTTAAAAAGTAATTCTCTGGCGAAGCTTCAGATAAATCTTTCAAGGTGTTGCGATCTACATTGGTTGTTTCCGGAACCAATAAAAATGGACTCCCCCATCCAACACTATCTAATGCAAAATAAGACAATAAGAAATTTGTTTCTTCTGCAGTACCTACACCCCCTTGCGCCGTAATGCGTAAATAAGGTTTTGTATTCGGAATTGATTTATGATTTGTTCGTAGTGCTTCGACATAAATCGTATACAATTCATTGTATAAATCTTCTCTTTTATTTTTGAATTCTTCTAGTATTGGCCCCATCAATAAACCTTCTGTTGCAAATGCATGACCACCACAATTTAAGCCCGATTCAATCCTAAACTCCGAAACCCAAATTCCTTTTTTCGCTAAAAACTTTCCTTGTATTTGTGCTGAACGAAAATCACTCACTTTAATCACTATCTTCTTCTTCATGTCTGCCCCATCCTTCGAATAGAAATCTTCAAACTCACTTAAGTAACTATACAATCTTGGATTAATACCAGCAGATAAAATTAAGGAAGAACTTAAATCGCTATTGGCATAACCCCTTAAACAAGTTAAGGCATCCGAGTATTGGCTCGGCATTACATTCCCCTCTTTATCATAATTAAATTTATCAACTTTGGTCATGATATTCACATCAATACTTCCTGCTATCATATTTGCTTTTAGATATTGAATAGCCAGTTCTTTTTCCTCACCAACTAATGAAGCAACTTGAAGATATTTCTGCTTCAAATCAGAATCATCTGGAAGATATTCAAAGTATAAATCAAAATTGGAATGAGTGCCGTATTCATCTTTTCTATTAGTTTCCATTTGCTCATGTACTACCTGCTGTAAGGTATTCAAATAAGCCGTAATCCTTTTCGCAACATAATCATCCGTGGAAGATGGTATTTTAAAAAAGCCAATTCCATTTTGCTTGCAAATCAATTCACGCATAGTTTCTAACATCTCATGCTCAATAACAGATACAACAGAGTTGATACCATATTGTGCTACTTTTATTGGGGTATCAATGGTAAAGGCTAAACCCATTACCGGGATATGAAAATGATGTGGTGATTTTATTTCTGTATTCATTTGTTTGTTTTAGGCGATGAGGTCTAATTTAGCAGTAAAGTGTCTAAGCAATAATTCTTCTTGTATGATCTGAAGTCCTTTGATGGACTGTCTATTTTTAAAAACATGAATGACCACTTCAGCCACATAATCGATATGGCTTTGTGTATACACTCTTCTTGGAATAGCCAATCGAACCAACTCCAATGGTGCAGGAATAAGTTTTCCTTGATCATCATATTTGCCAAACATAAATGAACCAATTTCTACACCCCTAACGCCACCTTCTACATACAAGGCACATACAAGTGCTTGTCCAGGATATTCATGTGCTGGAATATGCGACAAAAATTCCTTCGCATCTAAATAAACAGCATGTCCGCCAGCAGGTAGCATCACAGGCACGCCTGCTTCTACTAATTTCTTGGTCAAATATTCCATGCTGGTAATTCGATAATACAAATAACTTTCTTCCATCACCTCATACAAACCGATGGCAATGGCTTCTAGATCTCTTCCTGCTAATCCACCATAAGTTGGAAAGCCTTCTGTAATGACCAATAAATTTCTGCAGGCTTGAGCTAAATCATTGGTGCGTAATGCCAAGAAACCACCAATGTTTGCGAAGGCATCTTTCTTTGCACTCATGTTACAACCATCTGCATACGAAAACATTTCGTTGGCAATCTCCTGTATCGATTTATCCTTAAATTCTTCTTCTCTTATTTTAATAAAATAGGCATTCTCTGCAAAGCGACACGCATCTATGAAAAATAAAATATTATGCTCTACACAAACTTGTTTTACCTCTCGTATATTTTGCATACTCACTGGCTGACCACCACCACTATTATTGGTAACCGTCATGATGACCATGGCTATATTTTTAGCGCCATGTTCAGCAATTGTTTTTCGCAACGCCACCACATCCATATTACCTTTGAAGGGCGCAGGAATATGCGGATACTTTCCTTCTTCACAAACCAAATCAATACCGATAGCGCCCGAATATTCAATATTTGCTCTGGTGGTATCAAATAAAGTATTGCTGATAAATACCTTGCCGGCACCACCTGTAATACTAAACAATATTTTTTCAGCCGCACGACCTTGGTGTGTAGGAATCACAACCGACATACCTGTAATATCTTGCACTGCACTTTCGAATCGAAAAAAACTTGGACTACCAGCATAAGATTCATCACCTTGCATAATACCTGCCCATTGGTTACTACTCATGGCACTAGTACCACTGTCTGTAAGTAAATCAATCAATACATCTTTTGATTTCAATAAAAAAGCATTGTAATGCGCTTCTTTAATTCGTTGGATTCGTTGTTCTTTTGTGTTGAAATAAATGGGTTCAACTACTTTTATTTTAAAGGGCTCTATAATGGTCTTCATGTATAAATTTTAATTGATGCCGCCAGAAGCTTGCATATAAATAGTAATAGGTGAATAAATCGAAGAAATAGGTTCAAGAATAAATGGCGCGCAAAGTATACACTTCTTCACGCTAAGAATGTAAAAGGATGTATCCATATTTATAAAGTTCCTCGGCGTTCTTGTTCTGCTTCAATACTTTCAAAAAGGGCTTGGAAATTTCCTTTGCCAAAAGATTTTGCACCTTTACGTTGAATGATTTCGAAGAATAATGTTGGTCTATCTTCTACTGGCTTAGTGAAGATTTGTAAGAGATATCCTTCTTCATCTCGATCCACCATTATGCCTAAAGATTTAAGCGTTGCCATGTCTTCTGCAATAGTGCCAACACGTTCTGCAACAGTGTCGTAATAAGTACCAGGGACATGCAAAAATTCCACACCCGATTTTCTCATTTCAGAAATGGTGAATACAATATCATCTGTTGCCACCGCAATGTGTTGACATCCTGCTCCACCATAAAAATCCAAATACTCTTCTACCTGAGATTTTTTCAAACCCTTTGCTGGTTCATTAATTGGAAACTTTATTCTGCCATTTCCATTGGTCATTACCTTGCTCATCAAGGCAGTGTATTGTGTAGAAATATCTTTATCATCGAAGGTTACTAGATTGACAAAGCCCATCACATTGCCATAAAAATCAGACCATTTATTCATTGCGCCTAACTCTACATTGCCTACCATGTGATCAATATATTTTAATCCTTTTGTACCAGGATTGTATTCGCTTTCCCATTTTTCAAAACCAGGCATGAATACACCTTTGTAATTTTTACGTTCTACAAATGTGTGAATGGTTTCGCCGTATGTTTTAATAGAAGCCTTTACGACTTCCCCATTGTCATCTGTAAATACAGTGGGTTCCATCACTACTTCAGCACCACGTTTGGTCGTTTCTTCAAATGCCTTACGTGCATCATCTACCCAAAGGGCAATCACTTTCACCCCATCACCATGACGACGTATATGATCCGAAATTTCACTCTCTGGATTAAATGGCGTTGTCAACACCAAACGAATTTTATCTTGTTGTACAACATAAGAACAATATTCTTTGTTGCCTGTTTCCAAACCACAATACGCTAAAGATTCAAACCCAAAAGCTGTTTTATAAAAGTGTGCTGCTTGTTTGGCATTGCCCACATACAATTCCACAAAATCTGTCCCATTGATTGGTAAGAAATCTTGTGCTTCTGTGAATATTTTTTCTAATCCGTAATTGAAATTTTCTACTGCTGTTAAATTTGTATTTGACATGATATTTAATTTATAAGGTTTTACATACTTTCTTCTAACCAAGATTTGAAATAATCTTTCACTTCAATTTTCATGGCTTCTTCTGTAATCATAACGGGTGCAAAAGGATCTATCATCACTGCTAGTTCATGGGTTTCTTTTTTACCAATACTTCTTTCGATGGCACCAGGATGTGGACCGTGTGGAATGCCACCTGGGTGCAAAGTGATTTGTCCTTTTTGGATATTATTTCTACTCATAAAATCCCCATCCA
The DNA here is from genome assembly GCA_947476825.1 of Bacteroidota bacterium. Classification (GTDB taxonomy): domain Bacteria; phylum Bacteroidota; class Bacteroidia; order Chitinophagales; family Chitinophagaceae; genus OLB11. The sequence goes on from CANJRV010000074.1 coordinate 9,623, forward strand.
CATAATACAATAATTCATCACTATCAATATTGCTATGGTGGTAAGGTGCTGGAATGGCGTCTGGATGATAGTCATACAAACGAGGAACAAAAGAACAAATAACAAAATTCGCATTCTCAAAGGTTTGATGAATCGGCGGTGGCATATGGATACGACCAGTGATTGGTTCAAAATTAAAAATGGAAAAAATATAAGGATAATGATAACCATCCCAACCTGCTACATCGAATGGATGATTTGCATATTGATACGGAAACATCATTCCTTTTTTCCTAATGAAAATATCAAATTCACCTTGCTCGTCATGCGTTTGTAAATTGCATGGACGAATAATATCTCTTTCACAAAAAGGCGAATGTTCCAACAACTGGCCAAATTGATTTCTGTATCTACTGGGTGTAAAAATGGGTGTAAAACTTTCTACATACAATAATTTATTCTTGTCCGTTTCAAAATGAATTTGATAAACAGTTCCCCTTGGAATAATGATATAATCTCCATATTTGAAATTTAATTCGCCATACATGGTATATACCGTTCCACTTCCTTCATGCACAAATATCATTTCATCTGCATCTGCATTTTTATAAAAGTATGGCGTGCTTTCCATGGGTGCTGCCAAACCAATATGCATGCCTGCATTCACGAATAAAGTTTTTCTACTTTTTAAATAATCTTTTTCTGGCTGAATATCGAAGCCTTGAAAGCTCATACAATCCAATCCATTATCGACTGCTACTTTGGGAACAACAGAATATGCTTTGTCTTTTTGTTTAACTCTCGTTGGTGGATATAAATGATAAACTAAGGAAGACATACCAGCAAAGCCTTGCGTTCCCACAAGTTCTTCTTGATATAAATTACCATTTGGCTGACGACTTACGACATGTCGTTTATTGGGTATGTTTCCAAGTGTATGGTAAATTGGCATAAAGTATAAGTTTGTTTTATTGTACTTCTATTATTTTTTCAGTGCTTAGTTCTAGTTTTTTTACGGCATCCATTCCGCCTATTACATCCACAAAATGATGGATATTATTTCTTTTTAAAATACTAGCAGCTATCATACTTCGGTAACCTCCAGCACATATGATTTGGAAAGGATTTGAGCTAGGAATTTTGTCCAATTCCGCTTCGATACGTTGCAATGGAATGGAGATGCTATTCGGTACGTGGTAAGATTCAAATTCCATACAACTGCGCACATCTATAATAGTTTCCGTACCTAATTGTATTTTTTCCATAAGTTGCTTTGCACTTATTCTCTCAACAGATGAGCTTGGTTTATGAGCCTCTTGCCATGCTGCAAATCCGCCTTCTACATACCCCAATACATGATCAAATCCAATGCGTGCCAATCTGGTGATACTTTCTTTTTCTTTTCCGATTTCTGTTACCAATACTATTTCTTGATCTACATGTTTAATCAACTCACCTGCCCATTGTGCAAAATTTCCATTCAACCCTATATGTAAACTATTTGGAATAAAACCTTTTGCAAACTCTTCTGATGTTCTTGTATCTACAATGAGAATTTGTTTCTCATTTCTTATCGCTTCAAATTCTTGCACAGACAAAGGATGATTATTTCTCACCATCAAATCATTGTAGTCGGTATAACCATTAATATTCATTAATACATTATCTGGAAAATAGGCAGGTGCTTTACTTAACCCTGTCAATATTAGTCGAGTAAATTCTGCTTCTGTGAGTGAAGGATTTAAGGCATAATTTACTTTTTTTTGATGGCCCAATGTATCGATAGTTACTTTACTCATATTTTTGCCACAAGCACTGCCAGCACCGTGATTAGGATAGATGATGATATCATCCTGTAATGGCATTATTTTATTTCGCAAAGAATGATAAAGCAAACTGGCTAACTTTTCTGGTGTTCGTTCTGAGTTCAAAAGTTGCACTAAATCTGGTCGTCCAACATCACCAATAAACAAAGTATCACCAGTAATCAAACCAGTTTCTTTACCCTCTTCATCTATCAATAAATAAACCGTACTTTCCATGGTATGCCCAGGGGTATGTATCGCTTTAATCATGGCTTTACCAAGTTGAAAACATTGACCATCTGTTGCAATGATGGCGTCAAACTTGGGTGCTGCACCAGGCCCATATACGATAAAAGCCCCAGTGTGTTTTGCCAAATCCAAATGTCCACTTACAAAGTCTGCATGAAAGTGCGTTTCAAAAACATACTTGATTTGGGTGTTATTTTTTTGCGCTAATTCAAGATACATATCCGTATCACGAAGCGGATCAAAAATAGCTGCTTCTCCATCACTCTCTACAAAGTAAGCAGCGTGCGCAAGGCAATTAGTATACAATTGTTCAATTTTCATATTCTTAAATTAATGACATTTAAAATAATCAAATGGTTCCTTGCAATCATCGCAACTATACAATGCTTTGCATGCAGTAGAACCAAATTGGGAAATAATATGCGTATGGTTTGAATTACATCTTGGACAATTTACCGAAACATCTGTTGGCTTTAACCAATTGCTGCAATATGAATGTGTTGGTGCTGCGATACCAAATTTTCTTAATTTTTCTTTGGTCGTGTCTGTCATCCAATCGGTAGTCCAGGCAGGTGAATACACCAATTTCACTGATGGATTTTCAATTCCATTTTCTTTCAAAACGGACAGGATATCCTCTTCTATGATGCCCATTGCAGGACAGCCAGTATAGGTTGGTGTGAGGATAACTTCGCATGCGTGATAAGAAACAATCACGTCTCTCAACATACCCATTTCTGCAATAGTTACAACTGGTATTTCAGGGTCAACTATCGTGGACAATAATTCAAAAATACGCTCCTTCGTATGTGCTGTAGTAGTTACCATTTCGCGTCAGGATAAGCTCTTTGTAAATACTGCATGTCAGAAAGTATATGCCCTAAGTGTTCAGAGTGAATTCCTTTACAACTTCCTGTTTGCATATAATCCACAGTGGGAATGCGGATAGAAGAATCTTGTAAAATAGGCATGATTAAATTGATCCAATTGGATCTCACTTCTTGCAAATTGTTTGAAATACCTTCTTGCAATAAAATATTTTCAACCTCATTCATCTCGAACAATTCGCCAGTATACATCCACAAATCTTGAATGGCATTTTGATAACGACGGTGGCTTTCTTCTGTGCCTTTACCCAAGCGATAAGACCAGTCCCGTGCATGCACAAAATGATATCTAGATTCTTTCAATGCCTTCGCCGCAATGCCAGCAATAGTTTCATCTTTTGAATTACTCAAATCAGTGAATACTAAAACATCAAAGCAGGACATAATTAATTGCTTAGCAACTGTGTATGCAAAATCACCAATTGGCAATTCTGTAATCAGATGATTATAGAATTCGCGTTCACCTCGTTTGTATGCTAAATCATCTTCCGTTTTTCCTTTCCCATCAATCGCAGCAGCATATTTTAAAAATGCTTGTGATCGACCTATATTATCCAATGCAATATTGGTCATTGCCAAATCCTCTTCTAAAAAAGGTCCGCGACTACACCATTCTGCTAAACGATGTCCATTGATTAAGGCATTGTCGCCTAATCTTAATAAATAAATATAAAGTGCTTCTTGATTTGTCATGATAATTAATTTATTAGATTTGTTTTGCGCCTTCTGGCATGACATAAAATGTTGGGTGACGATAAATTTTATCATCTGCAGGATCGAATAGCATATCTGCATCTTCTGCCTTTGACGCGGTAACAAATTGGGAAGGGATTACCCAAATGCTACTACCTTCATTACGACGTGTGTATATATCTCTTGCATTTTGCAGAGCCATCGCCGAATCAGAAGCATGTACGCTTCCACAATGTGTATGATCGCCACCTGATTTTTTTTGAATAAATACTTCCCAAAGCGCTAATTGTGTGTCCATTTTTATTTAATTTTTAGTAGTGAGTAGTAAGAATTTAGATTTTAGATTTTAGAAATAGTTTCTGCATATGCGGCGGCGGCTTCTCTCACCCAAGCGCCTTCAGCATGGTATTTTTTATGATGATCCATACGCTGTTTATTGCACGGGCCATTTCCATTTATTACGCGTTTAAATTCATCCCAATTGATTTCACCATGGTCATAGCCTTGTTTGTCTTCATTCCATTTTAATTGAGCATCCGGAATGGTCAATCCAATTACCTCCGCTTGTTGAACGGTTTTGTCTATGAATTTTTGACGCAACTCATCATTGCTTTTTAGTTTTATTTTCCATTCAAATGCTTTGCCTGAATGTGGACTATCTGAGTCATGCGGTCCGAACATCATCAGTGAAGGCCACCACCAACGGTTCATTGCGTCTTGTGCCATTTCACGTTGCTCTTTTGTTCCGTTCATCATTGTTGCCATTATTTCATAACCTTGTCGTTGATGAAAACTTTCTTCTTTACAAATCCTTACCATGGCTCTGGCATAAGGACCAAACGAGGTGCGTTGCAAGGACACTTGATTTACGATGGCAGCACCATCTACCAACCAACCTATAGCCCCAATATCCGCCCATGTCAAGGATGGATAATTAAAAATATTAGAATATTTTGCTTTGCCTTCGTGCAACTGTTCTATTAATTCATCGCGCGAAATGCCTAAAGTTTCACAAGCACTATATAAGTACAAACCATGTCCACCTTCATCTTGAATTTTGGCCAATAAAATTTGTTTTGCTCTCAAACTTGGTGCACGAGAAATCCAATTCCCTTCTGGTTGCATACCAATAACTTCAGAATGTGCATGTTGCGAAATTTGCCGAATCAAATGTTTTCGATAATCATCAGGCATCACATCTTTTGGTTCAATATTGTAATCCTTGTCCAATTTTTCTTGAAAAGAATGGATATCTAATGTTGTGTTCATACATGAATTATTTACACAACGAAATTAGAATGAGGTGGTATGCAAAAATGTGATGGGAATCACAAATCCATTATTGCATTACCAAAATCAAAATGACTATTTCGCTAAAACAAATACCAGTAAAGAGTTTGCAGAAAATGAATAAAAACCAATAAACCATCATACATGACAAAAATCATAAATTAAATAGAAGAAAATCAAGAACGACTTTTTAATTTTTGTTCATCTAGAATTTTAATTTTCTTACCAACCAATTCTATGACACCTCGCTCTTGTAATTCATACAAAAGCCTAGTAGCGGTTTCACGAGTCGTACTAGCAATATTTGCAAGCTCTTCTCGTTTCACGATCAAATTAATCGTTACTCCATCCGCTTCCAATCCATAATTTCTTTTCAAAGTTAAAAGCCCCTGTGCAATTCTATCTCGAACTGGACGCTGTGCAGTATCTGTAATTTTTCTTTCTGCCTCTTTTAATTCATCTGATAAAAGATGGGCAATTTTCAAGGCAAGTTTCGCACTCTTTTCAACCATATTATAGAACGGAGTTTTAGAAATAAAACACACGGTAGAATCTTCCATAGCAACAGCCGAACACGAATAAGTATCCTCACCCAAAATAGCACGATGCCCCATAATATTTCCATCATGAATCAAATGAACAATTTGTTCCTTCCCATCTAAGCCCGTTTGCGATACTTTTATTTTCCCAGACTGAACACAAAATATCCCTCTTGGATAGGCGCCTTCATTAAATAAAGTCTCTCCTTTTTTATACAATTGGCAAGAACTAATTTCTTCAATATTTTTTATTTCTTCAGGATTCAAGTCGTTGAAAATAGAGATAGCTCTTGCGCTACAAGTTAAGCATTTGGGTTGTATTTCTTTTTCTAGTTCTTGCATTTAACTTCAAAAATAAATGATTATTCGTTTAAAAAAATCAAAAATAAATGACCTGAAATCCTGGCCAACCTTGGAAAGGTTAAACCCAGATTTTGCAGTTGAATAATTTCTGCCACGGTGTCTTATTTTTGTATTCATAATGCGACACGAATATAGCGACAATCAAGTTACACCTTGGGGTGGCATGCAAGAAATGAAAGAATTGCTGGATAAGACAGGGATCAGTAAAAA
>CANJRV010000075.1 GCA_947476825.1 Bacteroidota bacterium
ATCTACTAAAGTTCTTCTATCTTTACTATCTAAAAAATAAATACCATGGCAAAGAGTCAAGATGTAAAAAAGACAACCAAGAAAGAACCCTTGAAAACACCGAAAGAAAAAAAAGCAGAAAAGCGAGAAAAGAAAGGTAAAAAATAATGGATGATTTATTGGAACATAGTAGGTCGATTAATTCATCGAGGCATGCGGCTATGATTGCAAATCTTGCATAAAGTGGTTCGCAAACTCTTGATTACGAACGCTTGGAAATAATGTTTGTCACAATGCCGAAACGACGGACAACACTTACTTTGAAAGAAATTTAAACTTCATTGAAAAAAGTTTAAATTTGACCGATAATTATTGGATAATAAAAAATGAAGGCAAAATACATTAACCCATTTACCGACTTTGGATTTAAGAAAATCTTTGGCGAAGAAGCTAGTAAGCCCCTGCTTATTGACTTTTTAAATGCCTTATTGCCTCATACAAATAAAATTATAGACTTAACTTTTAAGAATACAGAGCAATTAGGACAAACGGAAATGGATAGAAAAGCCATTTATGATATTTATTGCGAAAATGAAGTTGGCGAAAAATTTATTGTAGAACTTCAAAAAGCAAAACAAAATTATTTTAAAGAAAGAACCATTTATTACTCAACTTTCCCCATTCGAGAACAAGCAGAAAAAGGAGAATGGAGTTACAACTTGAAAGCAGTTTATTGTGTAGGTATTTTAGATTTTACTTTTGATGATTATGAAAATGAACCTGAAAAAAGTGAAGTGGTACATACCATTAAATTGAAGAACCAAAATGGTAAAACATTCTATGATAAACTAACTTATATTTATTTGGAAATGCCAAACTTCAAAGAAAGTGAAGCCGATTTAAAAACACGTTTAGACAAGTGGTTATATTTCATAAAACACTTGGAAGATTTCCAAACAATACCAACAATATTTGCTGACGAGGTTTTTATACAAGCATTTGAAAAAGCTGAACTTGCTAAATATGGTCAAGCTGAATTAGATAGTTATGAAATGAATTTAAAAATTTATAGAGATTATAAGAATACTGTTGATACTGCTTTTGATGACGGAAAACTCGCAAGAAGTTCAGAAATGGCGAGACTGATGAAAAGTAACAATGAGCCAATTGAAAAGATAATAAAGTATACAGGGTTAACAAAAGAAGAAATTGATAGAATGTAAATGGCATTGTGCCAACATGTAGCAATTGCCTCATCTATTTTGGATGCACTCAATAAAAAAATGGACTCACAGGCTGGCGCGGGTTTGCAACCCGTGACTACTCATCCATTCATCAAAGCATGTAAAATAAAACACTAGCTTCTACCAAATCCTAATAATAAAAATCTTCACAAAAAAGTATTTCCCTCATTGCCTATTAATCTAAGCAATAAGTCTATTTTCGTCCTCAAAATATTTTACCCTTGTCTTACGAATCCATTTCCGTCTTCGATATTTTTAAAATTGGTATTGGTCCAAGTAGTTCGCATACATTAGGACCTTGGCGTGCAGCTTTACAATTTTTAACTACTTTACGCAAACAAAATAAATTACAACAGGTAACACAATTAAATGTGTTGCTGTATGGCTCATTGGCAAAAACCGGTAAAGGACATGGAACCGATATTGCAGTGCTATTGGGTCTTTGCGGCGAAGATCCTGTTACATTTGATGTAAATAAAATTACGTCTTCTATTGCTACTTTACATAGAGAAAAGAAAATAATTCTAGGCAATACACATCAAATAGAATTTGACCCAGCAACCCAAATTCAATTTCTAATGGAAGATAGTTTACCCTTTCATCCGAACGCAATGACCTTTTTGGTAACATTCGAAAATGGAGAACAAATTGCAGATACCTATTATTCTATTGGTGGTGGTTTTGTGGTGAAGGAAGAACAAGAGGCACTCAATTTATCGACAACACAACTTCCATTTCCAATAGATAAATCTTCGGATATTTTACATTGGTGCATGAAGACTGGATTAAGCATTGCGGAAGTCGTTTTAGAAAATGAACATGCTTGGCGTAGTGAAGCTGAAACCAAAAAAGGCATTCTACAAATTTGGGCTACCATGCGCGACTGCATCTACAGAGGTGCGCACATAGAAGGCATATTGCCAGGCGGATTACAAGTAAGTAGACGAGCAGCCAATCTCAACAAACGTTTAGTTGGTGATGCCACTTATTCTAATTTTGATGAATGGCTACAGGTAATACAACAAGGCGGTATGCATTTTCAGTATATACTCGATTGGGTAAGTTGTTTTGCTTTAGCGGTGAATGAAGAAAATGCATCCTTTAGTCGAGTGGTTACTGCACCAACCAATGGAGCGGCTGGAGTGATTCCTGCGGTGTTATTATATTATATCGCTTTCTGTAATGGCAATTCTGAGGATAAAATTATTCGCTTCTTATTATGTGCTTCTGAAATAGGTTGTATTTTCAAAAAAGGTGCTACTATCTCTGCAGCCATGGGTGGTTGTCAAGCCGAAATTGGTGTCAGTAGTGCCATGGCAGCCGCAGCATTATGTGAAAGCTTAGGAGGTACGCCAAATCAAGCTTTGCAAGCAGCCGAAATAGCCATGGAGCATCACCTCGGATTAACTTGTGATCCTATCGGTGGATTGGTACAAATCCCTTGTATCGAACGCAATACAATGGGTGCTATCAAAGCCATTACTGCTGCGCAATTGGCCATGCAAGGCAATCCGCATAATGCTATCGTGAGTTTAGATAATGTGATAAAAACGATGTGGCAAACAGCACTCGATATGAACCATAAATATAAGGAAACGAGTGATGGTGGATTGGCTGTTCATGTGCCTTTAAGCTTACCTGAATGTTAGGTGAGTCGACACTTCGGCTTCGCTCAGTACAAGTCGGCTACGTTCAGTACGAGTACAAGACTTTACTCTTTCACAAACTTACTTACAAATTGCTTACCATCTACATTTATTTTAATACTGTATAATGCACTAGCCAATTGCTTTACAGAGAGTACTATTTTATCGTTTTGTATTAGTGAAATGCTTCGCTTCAGCAATAACTGTCCTAGCATATCATATACTTCTACCTCTGCTTTTTTACTACCTGTAGGTAAGACAATACTTAAGTTATTATTTGCAGGATTGGGATAAATTATAATTTCTTGTTTACTCCTTTCTACCTCTGCATTAGATAAAGGCGAGCACAACCCATTCCACCCAAGCCCATAATTAGGCATATTGGGTGGAGACTTTAGATTTATGTTAAATGATTGCCATAGACCTTGTGGTACAAAATGGCAACCCAATCCTTTTACGTTAGGGCTATCAATATAGCTCATAAAACTTCTAGTGCCTCCAAAATTACCTATATACAATCTTCCATCAGGTGCACATGCCATTGTATTATACCAAGGAAAATACAAAATACTGGTATCAGGCCCTGTAATTAATTGGGCATTGTACTTATTGGTATCTTCCAAATCAATTTGATAAATGGTGTAAATATTACTCATGTATAGCAGTTTTCCGTTAGGAGAAATACAGATACCTGACTTATAATCATAATTAGGATAAGAAGTTGAATCAAGTGGTACAAAATAATTATTTTTAAATGTAATTATACCACTGCATCTATCAAAATCATACACATCTACTCTATTAAAATCAAAAGAATATGACAAGCCATTTATTTTGTTATCATAAATACTACTTATTAATTTAGTACCATCTTCACTAAAATATATTTGACTCCAAAATGCACAGTAATTAGCAGTATCCGTAATATTATTATAATATGGTCCTTCTATTGTATCTTCCCTTACCAAATAACTTTGGTATCTATGATTCATACAATCCGCCTTTACCAGCCACCAGTCTTTGCCATTGCCATGACGCACTGCTGTCATTGTACAGTTTATGTAATGTTGGTAATCTGCCAGTATCCTATTCTTTTCTATAACCTTGCCATGGTCTACATTGCTATCCATATCTACTACACTATAATTGAGTATATCAAACTCTGTATATACATGATTCAAGTAATTAGTAGCAACACTATCACTCATACCTACACTAAATATATAATACTGATTATTTTTTTTAGGAAGTATAATCGAAGTCTGGTCAAATAAACTTCTGCCACCATAATAATTACACAATATTGTACCCTTTGGGCAATTGATATATGTTCCATTTTGAATACCAAATCCATCGCTATCATACGCAATAAACCCATTACTAAATAATTGAAGATTGCCATTTGTATCAGAAATTGAAGAACATGAATTACTAATTGCACACCCTGGCGCTACTGGTAAATTTACATTCAACACTTCATCCATGAATAATTGCCCATTAAAATGAAATTTTACTACAGGTTCATATCCAACAGGCCAAGTATAGTTTCTTTTATATTCCTGAGAATTCGCGTTGTTACTTATAATTATAAGTAACAACGCAATATTTATATATCGCATAAAATTTTATTGAATTATTATTTTACCTGCATAATGATGATTACTACTGCTTGCCTTATAAGTATATACACCCCTTGATAAATGATGTAAGTCTAGAACTGCTTTATGTACGGAGCCATATAATTTTGTTCTTTCAACTTCATTTCCTAACATATCATAAACTACAAAATCCGCATTTTCATTTTCGCTTAAACTATATTCTATGTTTATATTTTGGTTAGTAGGTACAGGGTATACAACAAACGACTCTTTATCTCTTTCCACCTCTGCATTAGATAAAGGCGAACATAACCCATTCCACCCAAGCCCATAATTAGGCATATTGGGTGGATCTAATAAATAAGTATATGGTTGCCACAAGCCATGCGGAGTGAAGTGACAACCCAGGCCTTTTACATTGGGACTATCGATATAACTCATATAAGGGCTACCACCATAAGTACCAATATAGATTTTGCCATTAGGAGCAATCTTCATAGAATGATACCAAGGAAACACATTTATACTAGTATCTGGACCTGTTATAAATGTTGCATTATTTCTATTCGTATCGTCCAAATCTATTTGGTAAATGGTATAGAAATTACTCATGTATAAAAGCGTTCCATTGGGTGAAAAACTTATACCAGCTTTATAATCAACATTTGGGAAAGATGAAGTATCAAAGGGAACTTGGTAATAATTTTTATAAACGATTGAACCCGAACATCTATCAAAATCATATAAATCAACCCGATTAAATTCATATGTAGTATCGATGGCACTATAGATTATATTACCATATATTGAACTTGCAAATTTCGTCCCTTCTTCATTAAAATATATTTGGCTATTGAACACACAAAAATCACCATGACTAGACATATTTTGAAAGTATGGACCTTCGATGGTATCCTCTTTTACAATATATTCTTCATATCTATTATTCATACAATCTGCCTTTACTAACCACCAATCTTTACCATTGCCATGCCTTACCGCTGTTAGGGCACAATTTACATAATGTCTATCATCTGCAAGTATGGTATTCTTTTCTATTACCTTGCCTTTACCTACATTACTATCCATATCTACTATACTATAATTCAGCACATCAAATTCTGTATAAACATGATTTATGTAATTTGCAGCCACACTATCACTCATGCCTGTACTAAATACATAATATCGATTGCCTTTTTTGGGAAGTATTATCGATGTTTGGTCAAAAACGCTACTACCTCCATAATGATCAGCAAGTAGATTACCTTTTGGACAATTAATATAAGTTCCATTTTGAATTCCAAACCCATTTGAATCATAGGCTATAAACCCATTCGTAAATAATTTGAGAGTACCATTTGTATCTCCAATGCATGCACCTGATAAAACAACACAACCAGGTGCAACAGGTTGATTTACATTTTGGACAGTATCAATAAATAAAAAACCATTAAAGTGAAATTTTACTACAGGTTCATACCCAATTGTCCAAACATTGTTTCTTTTATTTTCTTGTGAAAAAGCATTCTTACTTATTAGGATACTAATCAGTAAGAATACAAAATATAAATTTTGCAACATAATTATTGAATAATTATTTTACCAGCATAATTATGATACCCAGTCGTTGTTACTTTATACGTGTATACACCCCTTGCTAAAGAATGAACATCCATCGTTGTTTTATTTACTTTACTGTATAGTTTAGTTCTTTGTATTTCATTTCCTAGCATATCATATATTACAAAATTAGCAACCTCATTTTCATTTAAGTTGTATGCAATATTGATGTTTTGGCTCGTAGGTATTGGGTATACTAAAATAGTATTTTCAGCCAATGGATGATTTTTCTTCGCTTCCTCTAGTGCATTCAATTGTTGTTGCAATTTGCTAATACCATTTTTATATACGCCTTGGCTATTGCAAATGAATAAATCGTCATAATGTATTCCCGGGCTATACATACCAACAATATCTCTTGCTCTGTATACCGCATTCCCACCTAAGTAAGGGCATGTATTCGCTAAAGTTTCTATATTGGTTATCTCGGTAGAAGTAAGAATTTCTATATCTTGCTCTATTGTTTTGATATACAATTCATTGATCCATTTTGCATTAGCGTCAAATACTTGAGTAGTATTTAATAAGCTATTATGTGTTTTCGCCATTTGTAGTGTATCATTCCATCGTATCGTATCTGCAATAACTATACTATCACTCAAAAAAGATAATTCCAAGTCTATATTATTTAATTGCCCTATTATTCCGCTATGTCGGCTTAAATAAAAATTATCCAAAACAGGGTCAGTATCCATCACTTCGCCTTGTGCTTCCAACCATGCATAAACCATTTCTTCGTCTGCCCTTTTTGCACCTACAGTAAATTCATCATATTCTATTTCCTCATTTGCGACTTTCATTGCATAGTTATAATCCATATTTGTTACATTCGAAGTACTCCCATTTTGAATAACAGAACAATTAAAAGTTTGCGTAAAATTGTTCAAATTAGGTGGGATAATTACATAACATTGATTCGGTGGAAGATTGCTTGCAGTACTTTGAGTTTGTATCAATTTTGAAGTCGTAGTGACAATTTCATCATTTGTACTTGCTGGGCAAGATGTAATCCTAAATACATTATTCAATATATTTATTCCTAAAAAAGTATTATTTGCATCGTATTTAAAATTCGTAACAGTGTTATTTATTCCCACTTGCCCCATCGTTCCATCAAGCCCAAGTTGCCATAATATCCAATTTGCATCTCTATTGCGCATTGTATTTCCGCTTGTTCTTGTATAATCGGTAATGCTTCCATTTTGTCCAACTGCAAATAATCCATATTGAGTGTAGTTGGCACTATTACAAAGTATACGACTATCGATATTTTTATTTATATAAATAGCTGCATTATTTCCAGTTTGTATATAGTTAGTGCCAGAGGTATTATCAATAACATTATTTGAAATAAGTGGTCCGATACTATTATTACTATAGATACCGGTAAGAGAAGGCAACGCAACAGCAGCTGTTGAAATAGCTGAAGTGCCAAAGTGTATATCATTATCTTGAATATTATCTCTCGAACCATTATTCAGTGAAACACCGATACCGAAATCATCCATCGGGATATTTATTGAATTAGATATAATTGTAGAATTTCCAATATTAGTATTTGAACCATATCGGCTATAAATAGCTGTGGGTACTAAACCAAAAATATTTATTGGGGTAATATTGCTCAATGTAAATTGATTGTTTGCTACATAAAATCCAGACAAGTTTTCATCTCCATTTTTATATATCCCTAATTGAGTATTTAGGAAACTATTATTTAAAATTTTATAATAATTTCCAGCACTTTGAAATACCAAAACTCCGGCAACAGTGTTATCCATTTTAGAAGTTTCCATTTCCAATCCGGAACGTCTAAGCACAATTCCTTTATCACAATTATTAAAATTTTTCACACTAGATAATGGATCACCTTTTAATTTCAACATATGAGGGGATGAGTTTGAGTTTCTTACATAAATTCCACATCCTCTTTCACTAGTGCTTATTTGACTTCCTAATGAATTTGCATTTCCATGTATATTTTTAAAAGTATTATAATACAATTTAGTATAAGGATTTATAACTGAATTGAATCCATTCTCAATGATAAATATACCATTCGAAACTTCTTCAAACTTATTTCCTGAATTCACATTTAATACATCTCCAATACTTAAATTATTACAGTCTGTAATTGTAATCCCATGTAAAGGACGAGGCTCAAATGCATAAGGTGGTAATAATGTCGCACCTCCTTTTTTGAATTCATTATTAATTATTTCGCAAGTTATTGCCAGTGTATTTTTATACAATTGTATACTATTCAAGTTATCATAATATCTGCTATCAATACTATTAATCCTAGCATTATTAGAAACACTTACTCCTTCTATCATATTTTGTAAAGTAGAGTTTACGATACTTATTTGTTCATTGGCATTTGGGGCTATAATACCTTTCCACATATCGCATGAAGGGGCAGAAGAAAGGGAACAACCATTTAAGTATAAAATGGTATTTGGTGAAAGTTCAATAGATGAACCTGGCGTAAAATAAAATGTACAATTCGTAAATGTCATTGATTGAGGTGGAGCAGAAATATTTATATTAAATATTCCATCCACAAAATAGGTTTTATTAGAATTTGAATATGTCATAAGCGTTTGAAATACAGCATTCGCAGCAGTTATATTATTAATTATAATTACTGTTGGATCTGTATACAAATTATATGCATCAGCAGAACAACAGTATCCTGTAGTATTCGTAATAATATTAATTATTTTTGATGCAGTGCAACCCAAATCATCTGTTGCTACTACGGTATAGTTTGTATTGCTTACTGGTGTAGCACTAACAGGATTACCAGTTGTTGGTGTAGTACCACTAGCCCAAGCGTATGTAACTGATGGATACAATGCAGTACAACTGGCTGTAAGTGATATAGGATAATTGGGGCATACTGGATTAGCCGCATTACTTGTAATTGCTAAATTATGTGGACCAGAAGATAGCTCATAAGTAGCAGTTGCAATACATCCGGTTCCGTCAGTAACTGTTACTGTATATGTTCCTTCATTTTGAGCCAGTCCATAGGAAGGATTGGTCAAACTTCCCGAAGGTGTTCCTGGGTCTTGCCATAGGTAAGTAAACGTAGTACAACCTGAAGAGGTATGTGCATATAATTCAGTAGCGGTACAATGTGAAATTGGATTACCAGTTGGACCAGCAGTAATAAAAGCTGTACAATTCTGATACTTCACTAATATGGCATCTCCGCCACCACTAAATGGAACACCTACTGTAATTGGAAAATTATTTGTTGGATTTGGATAATTTGGTTCGCCAGAATATCCAACAATATATTGATTATCCAAACAATCTAGTGCATTACTCGTAGCAAAATCATATTCATGGCTTGCATCAATTACTTTAGAATATGCCATATCATTAATTCCGGTACCATTCAACCTGAATTTTGTCATAAAAACATCATCCCATGCTATTTGAGGATTTGGTGTACCGTCTGTAGTTGGAAAGTCGAATGAGCTGGTACCTCCAGAAATATAAACTTGATTACTTGCATCAATAGCTATAGAAGGAAATTGTTCATAACCTGAACCACCAAGATAAGAAGAATAGAGAAATGTAGTACCAAGTGGATCTATCTTGCAGAAAAAAATATCCTGATCTAAACCACCTCCACCACCACCAGCACTAGTAACATCAAATGCTCCAATTGTAATTGGAAAAGGAGGGGTATCTGTTGTTCCAGATTGTGTTATTCCAGCAACATAGACATTTGTACTTGCATCTATGGCAATCGATAAGCCTTCATCTTGTTCATCTCCACCAATATATTTAAAATAGATAAGACCTCCAATTCCCAAACTTGGGTCCAATTTAAAAACATATGCATTTTGGGGGCTTCCATTGAGAGTTGGAAATGGAAAATTTGGATTAGTAAAATCCAATGAGGTGGTTGATCCAGTTACGTAAGCGCAACCTAATGCGTCGACAGCAATTGAATTTCCATAATCTTCTTCACTCTTTCCGATAAAAGAAGAATATTGTAAACCTCCTAAAAGACCTCCTGATGTATTTAATTTCACAACAAAAATATCCTTCACACCATTATATGTGGGATCATAGGACGCAGGCAAGCTTGGGTAAAGTATTGAATTCGGAAAATCAGATGAGGTAGTACCTCCAGTAATGTATACAACACCATTCATAGCAGGATCTAATGCAATATCCTTTCCATAATCAGTACCACTGCCACCAATATAAGTTGAATAAAGAAGTTGATTACCAAGCGGATTTAATTTAGTTATAAAAGCATCCGTTCCGCCAAAATTTGATGTTGCAAATGAAGTTGTCATATTGGGCACATTCGAAGAGTTAGGAAAATCAATTGATTCTGTATAACCAGTAATATAGGCATTCCCTGTATTATCAACTTCTATTGACCAAGCATTTTCTACACCGCTCCCTCCAATATATGTAGAGTATACATAATTATTACCTGAGGGGTCTACTTTAGTGATGAATGCATCATTTGGCCCTGACAATACTCCATCATATGATCCAGTAACATATGGGAAATTAGACGAAGCGGTGTTTCCAGTTATATAACAATTTCCGCTTGCATCAACGGCTAATGCAAGTCCATATTCGGAACTAGAACCGCCAATAAATCTTGAAAAAATAACAGGATCAACAACCAACGGAACTTTTTTGTCATAAGACCCTGCATCGAAACTTACGTTGCCATTTGCGAGTTGTTTAAATTTACAAGTAACTGTAACTTTCCTACCATCAATCATTTGGTAAGTATATAATTTAGCTTGCTTCACATCGCCAAAACGGGTATTAAAAACCAGTTCCCCATCTTCATTAATATTAATCTTATTACTTCCTACTAATTTTATTTTTATATCAGCAGGGCTAGCACCAGGCTTTATAATATAATCATATCGTATGTTCCCTTCATCAAAATAATATCTCGTATCAATATTGTTATATGTATTCTTAATAATTATTTCTTTGAATTGTTCAATATTGGTAGTCCACTTTCCCTTTTCATTTCCGATTAGATAATTTATATAACCTTCTCCTTTTTCATTTCCCTTCGGCTCAGGCGCAGTGTTCGCTCCTTCTAAAGTCATGCGAACTATTTGTCCATATTGCTCTTTTGGCGTTGCCTTTCTTTTATTAGGGTTTTGTATTTCATTTTTTGCTTCTGCTTTTTTTATTGCTTCTTTAAACTTATAAAAATCATATACCATTCCATTTTTCGTAATCCATGCATTTAGTCCACCTTTCTTTGTCATAAATAATACTTCGCTTGGCCACTGCCCTTTGTTCTCAATAAAAAATTGCTTGTCCAATTTCTGTAATGCTTTGTCTGCCTGTGCAAATATTTTCAATGTAATTCCATTCATCATAAATAATAATACCAAGACTAACGGTTTTCTTTCCCATAACTTGCACAATTTATATTTGTGCTGTGCTGTGCTGTGCTGTGCTGTGCTGTGCTGTGCTGTGCTGTGCTGTGCTGTGCTGTGCTGTGCTGTGCTGCTTAGATTAAAAATTTTCCTTTTCATAATTTATTGTTTTTTTGGTGAACCCTAAAGATATAAAATTAAATTTTGGATATTCCAAACATTAACAATAGAAGGTAGTAATTTTTTTAGTTGCATATTTTCTCAATAAAAAGAAAGTTGTGTTCAACTAATAAATGCAACACTTACTATTTTGAGTTATTTTTCCATTCACCAATTACCTTTCTCTACTAAAAAAATAAAATAGATGCCACAAAAAAAAACGATGCCTGATTTGGAACGCAAGACAGTTGCCGAATTTAAAGATGCTGTAAAAACACCTATTGTAGTTGTGTTAGATGAAGTCCGCAGCATGCATAATGTGGGTTCCGTATTTCGTACGGCAGATGCCTTCTTGATTGAAGCCATTTATTTATGTGGTATTACACCTACACCGCCTCATCGTGATATACAAAAAACGGCATTAGGTGCAACCGAAACCGTAACTTGGAAACATGTAGACACAACATTAAACGCTGTTATATCCTTAAAACAAAATGGCTATACCGTTTATGCAATTGAACAAGTACATGATAGTATTATGCTACATGATTTTACATTGGATAAAAACAAGAAATATGCATTTGTTTTTGGCAATGAAGTACATGGCGTATCTCAAGCTGTGATTAAAGAATGTATGGGCGTTATTGAAATACCGCAACTTGGTTCTAAACATTCACTCAATATTTCTGTTAGTGCTGGCGTAGTTTTGTGGGAAATTAGCAAACAGTATTTGTAAAGAATTAAACCCTTATTATATTGCATTCTAGTAACTTATCCTCCAATTTATGCAAGCAGTAGTTTCCCTTTATCGTATGCTGTTACTCAACTGTTTGTTGCTCATGATTTGCTCGCATTCGTTTGCCCAAAATCGTCAACCGGATTCATTAAAAAGAAAACAACAATTAATGATTTCGAATCAACTCAAACAAGTGCTAAAACAAAAAGAATTGGATGCCATGCAAAACAACAAAACAAAGGGTACTGTTGTAGTGGCGTATGATAGTAAAGGAAATAAGGTAGAATCTTATACCAGCAAAGAAGGGGCTAAGGTAGAATCTGTAACAGATAAAAACGGAAATAAATCAACGAGTACGACCATCATACTTCCTCCTGTTTTTAATAAAAAATTTAATGCCGATACGATCCTCGCGGATTCTATTTCTATCAAAGTGATTAAAACCAAAAACAGGTTGCAAGTACTGTATAAAGGGAAAACACTCACTAACTATAAATGTGTTTTTGGTGCCAATTATTTAGAGCAAAAATTGCAAGAAGGGGATAATCGTACACCTGAGGGAACCTTTACTATTCTAACGAATTTAAAACATGAAAAATGGGACAAATTCATGTTACTTGATTACCCAAATGAAGCATCTTATGTTAATTTTGAACAAGCAAAGGACAAAGGTATTATTCCACGAAATGCACGTATAGGTGGGCTTGTAGGGATACATGGTATATGGGCGAATGGAGACAATGTGATAGACCTAAAACACAATTGGACAGAAGGTTGTATCTGTTTAAAAAATTGTGATATCGATGAATTAGCCCGTATTATCAAACCTGGTAAAACGAAGATTACAATTGTGCGATAACCTATTCAGCAAACAACTTTTCTGCTTGTAAAATACTTTCTGGTTTACCTACATCTATCATTGCACAACCCGTATGATCATACGCAAGAATAGGATGCGTTTTGGCTAGATCAAGATAAACATCCACCATAGAAAATTTTCCTTTTTGTTGTATGTATGAAAATAGAGTAGGTTCAATAATATGAATACCGCTGAATGCAAATGGCAATAGTGGACTTTCATTCCGACTTATTTTTTCTTCTCCAGTACTATTATTTCTCCAACCACATAATTGCATTTTTTCATTTAGCAAAAAGCAACGACTACTTTCTCTTTGACTTACAGCTATTGTTGCTAAAGGTTTTGCCTGAAGATGGCACTTCAACATGTCCTGCAAATTCATATCGGTTAATATATCTACATTCATCAAAATAAATGGTCTGTTGGCATCAAAAAACCAAGATGCCTTTTGTAGTCCACCGCCAGTTTCCAACACTTCACTGGTTTCATCGGAGATAGTAACTGAAATCCCAAACTGTTTATTCTCGAGCAAAAATGAAATCACTTGATCGGCAAAATGATGCACATTAATGATGATATCTGTAACACCATACGCTACGAGATATTCAATATTTCGTTGTAGTAAGGTTTTTCCATTTACAACAGCCAATGCCTTCGGATGCTGATCTGTAAATGGTTTGAGCCGTGATCCAAGTCCAGCGGCCAATATCATTGCTTTCATGCTTACTTCTCTTTTTTTCGATTTTTTTGTAAAGCTTTTACTTTAACGGTTTCTATTCTAGTATCCGATACTAATAGAATATCGAATTCATAATCACCAATGATAATACGTTCCTTTTGTGTTGGTATAGATTCATGATTTTTTACAATATAACCAGAAATAGTTTCTGCGTCTTCAATGGGAATAGTAAGATTATATTTTTCATTGAGATACTCTACTTCTAAGCGTCCAGAAAAAATATATTCCGTTGCGGACAGTTGCTTTTCTACATATTCCTCTTCATCATATTCATCATGAATTTCACCAAATATTTCCTCTAAAATATCTTCCATGGTTACAATGCCTGCAGTACCACCAAACTCATCAATAACCCAAGCAATACTTTTTCTTTCTTTTGTAAATTGATTTAACAAATCTATGGCATTCATTGCTTCAGGTACTGCTGCGATGGAATGTAAAATACTTTTAATTTCTGTCGGTTTTTTTAGAAAATCTAAATGGTGTAAATAGCCTATGACATTATCAATACTTCCGCTATACACTAAGATTTTTGATAATTTGCTACTGATAAAAAGCTCCTTTACCTCCTCTATTGGCATTTTTTCATTAACAGCTTCAATTTCATTTCTAGGAATTAGACATTCTCTAATTTTTACTTGCGAAAGATAAAGGGCATTCTCAAACAAATCAGTATTCATTTCCTGCGACTCACTGTCTTGCCCTGTGCGCATTTGTTTCACAAATTGCTCCAAATCTATGCGTGAATAAATATTCTTTTCTTCTACAATTCGAACATTGAATAAATACTTCAAAATAAATTCAGAGATGCGAACAAAGAACTTTGCAATTGGAAAAAGTAGATAGTAGAAAAATTGAATAGGTATGGTAAAAAATACGAGCAGTCCTTCAGGCTTCGCTCTAAAAATTGCTTTAGGAATAAATTCCGCCAAAATTAAAACAACCAAAGTGGCAATAATTGTATCTAAAATAAGTCGCACATATTCATTGTGTGTGACATTCAAAACATCAAAGAACTGTTCGGTTAACTGCGTCATTAATAAGCCATAAATAACTAAACTAATATTAATACCAACTAGACTAGTTCCAATGAATGTAGCTGGGTTTTCCATGAACTTCGATAATACCTTACCTGCATAAGTTCCTTGCTTTTTTTTCAACTCAATAGATAATTTATTGGTGGAAACAAACGCAATTTCAATTCCTGAAAAAAAGCCAATCAGAACTAAGCAAATGATAATATAAAGTACAGTAGACAACATCGTGGGGCGAAGTTAAGGTAATAGAATTAAAATTTTAGTCTGCCAATTCATCTACTTTCCAAGTCCACTCTCTTTAATACCTAATCGCATCGAATTTATTGGTTGCTTTTTATGCATTAAAATCTTATTTATGTTAATTTTTAATCTTCTTACGAAAATAAGTTTATAATATCTACTATTTTTACAAAAAAGATTTTTTTTAATTATAAATATTCACTACTGTCCAACTATGAATTGAATAAAATCAACTGTTTGACAGGGTCTGTTAATTTATCAGATAGTTCAATCTTTGTGAAGGCCTGATTTAACTTGATTTTCTCAAAGACACCAACACTTAATATTTGTAATATTTTATTCATGG
>CANJRV010000076.1 GCA_947476825.1 Bacteroidota bacterium
TGTACTCGACAATTTGTCTGAACTATGATTTATTTGATGTTTGGGATTACTATGATTTTTTCCTTCGTAATCATAGTCTTCATTCAATCATTCAAATCATAGTTCAAAGACAGTGGCTTTTAAGTTGTCTGAACTATGATTTATTTGATGTTTATGATTATTATGATTTTTTCCATCATCATCATAGTCTTCATTCAATCATAAAAATCATAGTTCCAAGTCATTCTCTTTTAAATTGTCTGAACTATGATTTATTTGATGTTTGGGATTACTATGATTTTTTCCTTCGTAATCAAAGTCTTCATTCAATCATTCAAATCATAGTACAAAGACAAATGAACTAATGCTATCTTAGGTTTGCAACTAGCGCTCACAAAGCATCTCCTACATCGACCGTCTATACTGCCCTCCAACTTCAAAAAGTGCTTTTGTAATTTGCCCTAAAGAACAATACTTCACGGTCTCCATCAGCTCTTCAAAAAGGTTATCATTTTTCACCGCTTTTTGTTGTAGTTGCTTCAATTTCTCTTCTCCTTTTTCACCGCTTCTTTCCCAAAGATTTTGTAATGCACTAATTTGAAATTCCTTTTCTTCGGTTGTGCTTCGTATGACTTCTTGCGGCAAAACAGTTGGAGAACCTTTACTACTTAAAAATGTATTCACACCAATAATTGGAAATTCTCCATTATGTTTTAAAGTTTCATAATACAAACTTTCCTCTTGAATTTTACTGCGTTGATACATCGTTTCCATAGCACCTAATACGCCACCTCTTTCATTGATTTTATCAAATTCAGAAAGAACAGCTTCTTCTACCAAATCTGTTAATTCTTCTATGATGAAACTACCTTGCAAAGGGTTTTCATTTTTGGTTAAACCCAATTCTTTATTGATAATGAGTTGTATCGCCATGGCTCTTCGCACACTCTCTTCAGTTGGTGTTGTAATTGCTTCATCATAGGCATTGGTATGTAAAGAATTACAGTTATCATAAATAGCGTATAATGCTTGCAGAGTGGTACGAATATCATTGAAGTCTATCTCCTGCGCATGTAAACTTCGTCCGCTTGTTTGAATATGATATTTCAACATTTGACTGCGCTCATTGCCTCCATATTTCAACTTCATTGCCTTCGCCCAAATACGACGACTTACTCTGCCTATCACACTATACTCTGGATCAATACCATTACTAAAAAAGAAAGATAAATTTGGAGCGAAATCATCAATTTTCATGCCTCTACTCAAATAATATTCTACAAATGTAAATCCATTACTTAAGGTAAATGCCAACTGCGAAATTGGATTAGCGCCAGCTTCAGCAATATGGTAACCACTGATACTGACACTGTAAAAATTACGAACCCCTTTATCAATAAAATATTGTTGCACATCGCCCATTAATTTCAATGAAAATTCGGTACTAAAAATACAGGTGTTTTGTGCTTGATCTTCTTTTAAAATATCTGCCTGCACTGTACCACGCACTTGTTTTAAAGTGTTTGCTTTTATAGTTTCATACACTGCTGGCTCTAATACTTGGTCGCCAGTTACACCCAAAAGCATCAAACCCAAGCCAGTATTTCCTTCTGGCAATTCCCCATTATATTTCGGGAATTTATTTGGCATTTGGGATTTTAAATGTTGAATCTTCGCTGCTACTTCTTCTTGCAAATTATTCTCTCTAATATAAATTTCACATTGCTGATCAATAGCAGCATTCATATAAAATGCAGCGATGATACTTGCTGGCCCATTGATGGTCATACTAACGGATGTTTTCGGATCTGCTAAATTAAAACCACTGTACAATTTCTTCGCATCATCTAAAGTACAAACACTCACCCCACTATTCCCAATTTTCCCATAAATATCTGGTCGGTGATCTGGATCATTTCCATATAAAGTAACGCTATCAAATGCAGTGCTCAAACGTGCTGCTGGCAAGCCTTTGCTCACATAATGGAATCGCTTGTTTGTCCTTTCAGGTCCACCTTCACCGGCAAACATACGAGCAGGATCTTCCCCTTCTCGTTTGAATGGATAAATACCTGCAGCATAAGGGAATTCGCCTGGGAAATTTTCATTCAAAATCCATTGCAATATCTCACCCCAAGCTTCATATTTTGGTACAGACACTTTTGGGATTTGCGTATGGGATAAACTTTCAGAATGCGTTTTAATTTTTAAGATTTTGTCTCTTACTTTGAATGCATAGAACTCATCTTGAAAAAGTTTTTTCTTGCCTTCCCAATGCATCAATTGTAATTTATTTTTTGGATCTAAATCCAATTCAATTCGCGTATATAATTCTTCTAATTCTTTTATCATTCGGTCTCCATCTTCCAATCGCAAATCCCGAATGGTGTCGATTGTTTTATGAATACCAAATAACCTTTGTGCAATTGTACTTTGTGCCTTTGCCCATTGATCATACTTGCGGTTATTATCCGTAATCTCACTCAAATAACGAACTCGTGATGGTGGAATAATAAATATTTTTTCACTCATTTCATTCAATGCGTGATAGGAAGAAGACAGATCTGTTGCATTTGTTTTTTCAACTATTTTTTGCATCAATGCGGAATATAAACTATTCGCGCCTGGATCATTAAATTGCGATGCTATAGTACCATAAACAGGCATTTTATCGGCTTCGATATCAAATAATTTATGGTTTCGTTGAAATTGTTTTTTTACATCTCGTAAAGCATCTAATGCACCTCGCTTATCAAATTTATTAATCGCAATGATATCTGCAAAATCCAGCATATCAATCTTCTCTAATTGCGTCGCAGCGCCATATTCAGGCGTCATCACGTATAAACAAATATCACTGTGTTCTGTAATTTCCGTATCGCTTTGTCCGATACCAGAAGTTTCTAAAATGATTAAATCGAATTGACTTGCCTTCAAAATAAGAACAGCATCTTGTACATATTTACTCAAAGCCAAATTGCTTTGTCGCGTTGCCATTGAGCGCATATACACTCGACTATTTTTAATGGCATTCATTCGAATTCTATCGCCTAATAATGCACCGCCTGTTTTTCTTTTACTTGGATCTACAGAAATAATAGCGATATTTTTTGTTGGAAAATCAAGCAAGAAACGACGAACCAATTCATCCACCAAACTACTTTTTCCTGCACCGCCAGTTCCAGTAATTCCAAGCACAGGGCTTTCTGCCAATGTGCCAATTTTTTCCTTCACGGTTTTCAACATCGCTTGTGTTTCAACTGCATCTGGAAAATTTTCAACAGCGCTTATGCAACGAGCAATGCTTTTATAATCTCTATCGTGTAAATGACCTACTTCTCCATTCAAATGTTCGCCAGTAGCGAAATCACTTTTTTGAATCAAATCATCTATCATGCCTTGTAAACCCATCGAACGACCATCATCAGGACTATAGATTTTCGTTATCCCATAAGCTTCTAGCTCTTCAATTTCCGAAGGCAAAATCACACCACCACCGCCAGCAAATATTTTAATATGCGTACAATGATTTTCTTTCAATAAATCAAACATATACTTCAAATACTCCACATGTCCACCTTGATAAGAGGTCATCGCAATGGCATTGGCATCTTCTTGAATAGCAGTGTCTACCACTTCTTGCACACTTCTATCATGTCCTAAATGAATGACTTCAACACCACTGGCTTGCATCACGCGTCGCATGACATTTATACTCGCATCATGTCCGTCAAACAAGGACGCAGCGGTTACTATTCTAACTTTATGTTTTGGAGAGTATGACATACTTTCTATATTATTTTTTCAGTGGTAAATATAATACCGATTCTATATAATTTAGCTTTCAATGGTATAAGATATAATCATATTCTCGCAAGTAATTATTTAAGTGCAAAGGACCTTAGATAATTTAGCATAAAAAAATGGAGTGATCGACGAATAAATCGTTCTTATTCTAGAAATTATAGATAACAATGGTTAAAAAACTTACTTATTTCCCCAACACACATTGCAAAACAGATTTTGTTTTATCCGTCACTCGAAAACGGTTATCTATTTTCAATCCTACTATCCAAACAATTTTTTGATTCGATTCCAACACCCAAGTTTTTTCCTTTTGGGGCTGTGCAATTTTCATATCTATCAACACCCTCGATACTTTCTTTTTTTTCAACATGCCAAATGGATATAGATAATCGCCTGTTTTCCAAGGGCGAAGTACCAATGGAAACTCCAATAAATCCGCATTGATATTCGCAATTTGCAGTTCTGTATGCAACTGAATGCCACTCGGATTAATGAGTTGTATCGTCATTTCTCCACCTGCAAAACTTACCTTCGTGTTCGGAGATTCAATCACCACTCGATCAGACAAGGTAGTCTGTCGAGATGTAATTATTAGTACATTTCTATTTTTATATACACGATGATTTTCATTCTCCACATAAGCACCAGTTTGACTATCCATTAATTGCACAACTTGTTGCGATTGCTCAAAAGAAAAACCAAAGGGTTTCAGCAATTCATACAAAATAGTATGCATCGGTTTTACTGCTTTAAATTTCAAAATTGGTATATAAAAATCCTTGCCACGCAACTCAATTAATTTTTGCCGATACTTCTCTATAGCCTGTGTATACAGCATATTGGCTTCCTGCAATCGTTCGATATTTGCCAACATATTTTGTTCAAAAGAAGGAAAAATTTCTTCCAATTGCGGTATGATATTCAGCCTCAATTTATTACGTGTATAGTCTTGTTTTTGATTACTATTATCGTCACGATAGGCAATCGCATGAATCTTTGCGTATGCTTGAATATCCTTTTTATGTATATCCAATAAAGGTCGTATGATGTTGTGGTTGATGGCTTGAATGCCCGTCAAACCTTGAATACCAGTACCTCTACAAAAATGAAAAAGAACCGTTTCTATATTGTCGTTGGCATGATGTGCGGTGGCAATAAAATCAAAATGATGTTCTTGACACAAGCGCTCAAAATAGGCATATCGCATTGTACGAGCTGCCACTTGGATAGACACTTTATGCTCCGCAACATATTTTTCTGTCTCCATGGATTGCACATAACAGGTAATATTATTTTCTGCACAAATTCGCCTCACCAATTGCTCATCACCATCCGATTCTGCTGCTCTTAAATTAAAATTACAATGTGCCACAGCGCAGGCAATCTTATTTTTTACAAACAAATCCAACATCACCATCGAGTCAATGCCACCACTAATAGCAAGTAGGTATTTTTTATTTGCAGGTATATGTTGCAGTGTCAGCATGATGGATTAGAAACAGAATATAAATTTATATTTTAATTAAAATTATTGTGGCGGCACACACGCTTTCCACTTCAATCTTTTTGCTTGCTCCGCTGCAAAAAGGATTTCCGTTACAATCGTTGCCGCAATGCATCCATTATAGAAATTCAGTTTTCTCATTCTAATTTTAGTTTCCAAGAAAGGATTCCCTTTAATTTATTTCAATGAAAACAAACTATCTATAAACTCGTATTTATTAAATATTTGAAGATCCTGCATTTGTTCGCCAACACCAATATACTTCACTGGAATATTAAATTGATGCGCTATCGCCAATACCACACCACCTTTTGCTGTGCCATCTAATTTAGTAATAGCAATGGATTTTACATCTGTTGCTTCAGTAAATTGCTTGGCTTGTTCCAATGCATTTTGTCCAGTACTGCCGTCCAACACCAACAACACATCATGCGGTGCATCTGGAATTACCTTTTGAATCACACGTTTTATTTTACTCAACTCATCCATCAAATAAGCCTTGTTGTGCAATCGGCCTGCTGTATCGATAATAAGTACATCGGCATTTTTTGCAACGGCACTATTTACAGAATCAAAGGCAACAGAAGCTGGGTCACTGCCCATTTCTTTTTTCACGATATCTACACCAACTCTTTCACTCCATATCGTTAATTGATCCACAGCAGCTGCACGAAAAGTATCTGCTGCGCCTAGCACCACTTTCTTTCCAGAATTTTTAAAGTTGTATGCCAATTTCCCAATTGTGGTGGTTTTACCTACACCATTTACACCTACAACCAATATTACATAAGGCTTTTTCCCTTCTGGTAAATTAAATTTTTGATATTCTAAAGAAGGTGCATCGGTAAGGATGTTTACCATCTCTTCTTGCAAAATGGAATTCAATTCGGAAGTTCCTAAAAATTTATCTTTCGCTACTCTATCCTCAATTCGTTTAATGATTTCAATGGTTGTAGCCACGCCTACATCACTCATAATCAGGGCTTCTTCTACTTGATCGAGTACCTCTGCATCAACAGTACTTTTACCAGCAATAGCTTTGGTTATTTTAGAAAAAAATCCTTGCTTCGTTTTTTCCAAACCTTTATCTAAAGTTTCCTTAGCAACTTCTTGTTCTTTATTTCGCTTGAACAACTTATCAAATAATCCCATTTTTCTTTACTGATTTTAGATGTCGTATTTTAATTGAGGGCAAATGTACATTATAAGCTAGTATTGTTTATTGAAATTTAGCTTCTTATCTGCAAATGTTGATGAAAGCTTAATGGTAATAATTGGAAGGTAAGCAGAAAAAGACGAAGAAGAAAAAAAGATATTTGGAAGCTGGTTTGATTACCATGCTTTATGGCCACACTTTGGGTGGATTGATTTATTACAATATTCTCAAATTATCTATTCTATTAAAATGAGCTATGTTTAAGGTCGCAATTGGAATTGAATTAGATAAAGCCGTTGCACCGATGAAAAGGTCAGCGATATCAATAAGTTTTCTTTTTCGTTTTAAATCCTTATTTATGCCAACAGCAATTTCTGCAGCCTTTTTGTCAAATGATAATTCATCTGTTTTTAGCAGAAAATTTTTCCAAAATACTTCTTGGGCTAAAGTTGTACCAGTATAGATTTCATATTCAGTTACGGCAGATATACAATAAGAATATCCTTGTTTAACTAACTGTACTAAAACTGAATTTTCCTTATCAGTTTTTCTAAAAAAATCGATTAGGATTGAAGTATCAACCAAGACTAATTTGTTCTCCATTGATTAATTGCTTTTCTAGTTTTTGCAATTGTCTCTAATTGTTCTTTTTTAAAGGTTGGCGCACTTAACAAAAATTCTATTAAATCTGAAGTTTGTGTCTCATTTGATTTCGAGCTCTCAACTTCTTGCTTAAATTTCTTCCATTCCTTAGCAGGCATTTCTTTGGCTAACTGAACCAGTTGTTCAAATTTTATATCTAATTTTACTTGCATGATTCAAATTTAAGCAGTTCTTTTTAATTACGAAATTTTTTAAAGGTTGGTTCATGGTTCTTATGAAGAAGCTATTAGAAAATTCAAGGGTAATTCGATTGCAGGTAGCAAGAAATGAAGTTGATTAAAGAAATTAAGATTGAAAATCCATAGAAATTTATTTAATTGTCTTTGGAATTACTAATGGATTTTTTGACAATGTTATTGTTTATCTTGACTAATTGGGTCCAATAATATTGGATGCATCAATTTTCTTTCGAGGTTTTAAAAACTTATTTACCCACTTCTCATTATCCGAAAATTGGAAATGAAATATTTTGTTACTTCCTAATATGTATCTTACATCCAATCCAAATTGAGTGATTGAGTCTTGAGGAATAAAAGAAGAAGTGATTCCAATAAAATTGCTTCTTCTAAAAGAATCAATAATAGAATATTTCAATTCTTTACCATTAAGTTGTTCTCGAATATTCTTAAATTGATTAAAACATGTATCTCTACTATTGTGATGATTTGTGTGAGAATTTGTATCCAGCATTTTAAATGCATCTTCAAATTTGTCTTCAAGAATATAATTTACAAATATCCTATCAACACTTTGCGCATTAGTTTGAAACGCAAAAAATGAATTCATCAATAATAATATTGTAAAGAGAATAGGTTTCATTTAAAATCTGATATTACTTTTAAGCATTCATTTATGTCAATACAATTGTTGTTAGTTTACAACTGTCTATAAAATATTCAGGCATTCTACTCCGCACTCGTCTTTCCAGCCAATAAATATAAAATAGCCATTCGAATCGCAACTCCATTCTCCACTTGATTTAATATAATAGAATGTGGTCCATCTGCAACATCACTATCGATTTCTACACCACGATTGATAGGTCCTGGATGCATGATAATAATTTCCTTTTGAAGGCTATCAAGTAGTTTTTTATTCACCCCATAAAACAATGCATACTCGCGCAAAGAAGAAAATAAAGGTTTGTTTTGTCGCTCCAATTGTATACGTAAAACATTCGCTACATCACACCATTGCAAGGCTTCTCGAACATCATAGGTAACTTGTACACCAAGACTTTCAATATGCTTTGGGATCAACGTAGGAGGTCCTACCACCAAGACTTCTGCACCTAATTTTTGCAAACAAAATATATTCGACAATGCCACTCTTGAATGCATGATATCGCCAATAATAGCGACCTTTTTACCTCTCAAGGTTTGGCATTTTTCTCGAATAGAATAGGCATCCAATAAGGCTTGTGTTGGGTGCTCATTTGTACCATCTCCAGCGTTGATAATCGGTACTTGAATATGATTTGCTAAAAAATGTGGCGCACCACTAGCACTGTGTCGCATAACCACCATGTCTACTTTCATAGACAAAATATTATTCACCGTATCTATCAATCCTTCTCCTTTACTTACACTCGAAGAACTTGTAGCGAAATTAATCGTATCGGCACCTAATCTTTTTTCAGCTAATTCAAATGAAATTCTAGTACGTGTAGAATTTTCATAAAACAAATTTACGATAGTCGTGTCGCGCAAAGTAGGTACTTTCTTAATCGGGCGACTCAATACTGCTTTGAAATTATCTGCTGTTTGAAAAATGAGTTCAATATCCTCTTTCGTTAGATCCTTGATGCCCAATAAATGCTTTACGCTTAATCTCATTTGCTTTTTGTTTCCTTTAGATTTCTTTATTTAATAAAATAACTTCATCCTTTCCTACTTGCTCTTGCCAATTGACTTTAATTTTTTGCGATATCATCGAGTCGACAGTAACGCCCACGTAATCTGCTTGGATAGGCAATTGGCGACTAAACCTACGATCGACAAGTGTAACTAATTCTATTTTTTGTGGCCTACCAAAATCAAGTATCGCATCCATTGCGCTACGAATAGTGCGACCAGTATACAACACATCATCTACCAATATTACTTTTTTATTTTCGATAGAAAAATCAATATTGGTATCATTCGGCACATGCAATTCTTTGCTGGTATTAAAATCATCGCGGTAAAAAGTAATATCTAAAACACCAAATTGAATTTTCAATTTGGTAATTTTCTCTAGATAAGGCACTAATCTATTTGCCAAAAAAATACCACGAGGTTGTATGCCTATAACAACAGTTTCCTTAAAATTTCCATGATTCTCTATTAATTGATGCGCCAGACGTTCGATAACGACAGTAAATTTTTGGGTATCAAGTATGATCTTCAAAGCGACAGTATATTGGGGCGTAAAGATAATATAAAAAATGAAATAGTTTTTTCTGGGAGAAGAAGAATTTAAATAGCTTAAAAAATCAGTCTTCATTTGTCCGAATAATTATACTTCGGCTGCGCTAAATGCAGGTTTTATTAATTAAGGTGATTAGTCAGAATTCCCTTCAAATCATAGTAATCCAATTAATCACATGAATCATAGTTCAGACAAATGCAATGTACAGTTTGTCCGAACTAATTTACTTCGGCTTCGCTCAGTGCAGGTTTTGTTGATTAAGGTGATTAGTCTGAATTCCCTTCAAATCATAGTAATCCAATTAATCATATGAATCATAGTTCAGACAAATGCAATGTACAGTTTGTCCGAACTAATTTACTTCGGCTTCGCTCAGTGCAGGTTTTGTTGATTAAGGTGATTAGTCTGATTTCTTAATAAGTTCAAGTTTGCTTCTAATTCAAATCTGTGTGATCCTCTTCATCCTTTTAATCCGTGATTGAGACAAATGCATTCACAATTTTGTATCCATTAATCCCAAAATAATTTTAACATTGCTATTTCGCAATGAACAGAAAACAATTTATACAAACGATCACGCCACTCATCATTGCTATACCATTTACTACATCCGCCATGCAATTAAATCAACTACATCAAATGTTTCCAGACGCTTCAGAGTCTGTGAACCACGAACATAAAATGCCAGTATTATTTCTCGGACATGGTAGTCCGATGAATGCTATTGAAGAAAATGAATTTGTACAAACATTCAGAAACATCGGCAAAGAAATACAAAAGCCGAAAGCCATATTATGTGTATCAGCGCATTGGGAAACAAAAGGAACTTATGTGACTGCCATGGAGCATCCAAAAACGATCCATGACTTTGGTGGTTTTCCGCAAGCCTTATTTGATGTACAATATCCTGCACCCGGAAGTCCTGCATTAGCAAGGGATACCAAAGAATTAGTAAAAAAAACAGAGATAGGTTTAGATGAAAAATGGGGACTGGATCATGGAGCTTGGAGCGTGATTAAACATGTATATCCACTTGCAGATGTTCCAGTTATTCAAATGAGTTTAGATTATTCCCAGCCGCCGCAATATCATTATGATTTGGCAAAAGAACTAGCTTCACTGCGAAGCAAAGGTGTATTGATTATTGGCAGTGGCAATATGGTGCACAACTTAGGAATGATAGCATGGGATAAATTGAATACAGATAATTTCGGATTTGATTGGGCATTGGAGGCGAAGGAAAAAATGAATAATTTTATTGTGCAACACGACCACCAATCGCTTATCCAGTATACATCACAAGGCAGAGCATTTAATTTGGCCATTCCTTCACCAGAACATTATTTGCCGTTGTTGTACATATTAGCTTTACAAGAAAAAAATGAAAATATAACTTTCTTCAATGATAAAGCAGTTGCTGGTTCATTGACTATGACGTCTATAATGATCGATAAAGCATAAAATCACAATGGCAAAAACAACCTTAACCGAAACAGAACAAGTCAAAGCACATATTCAACTGCTTGATCCTGCCATTATTCCTATCTTTGAAGCAATTCGACACATCATTTTAAGTGCACATAAAGACATTGCAGAAAGAATAAAATGGAATAATCCTAGTTTTTATTTTACTGGAGAAATGGCAGATTTTAATCCAAAAGAATATAAACGAGATATTGCAGTTTTTAACCTTCATAAAAATAGAATCATGCTGGTTTTTCCAAGTGGTGCCAAGCTGAATGATAAATCAGGCTTGCTTTCTGGCGATTATACAGATGGTAGACGTATTGCCATTTTCACCAACTTAGAAGACGTACAACATCACGAAAAAACATTGAAGCAATTATTGACGCGTTGGGTTGAATTGGTCGATAAATAAAATTTCATTTCTATAATCATTCCATCCCTACGAGATTTTAAAACACAATAATCATTACATTTCTATAATCATATCATCCCTACGGGATTTTAAAATCAAACCCATTTTAGATTCCAACCCTGAAAGGGTGATAGGATTATAGTCTTGATTTTTTGCTCCACTTTTTTATCAAGAAAAAAGTGGAAAAACATTCTTAATAAAAACGAATCCATTATAAACGAAACTAATGCATGTAATATTTCCAAGAATATGAATTCAATTCCTCTTCAACACTAATCGCCCAAGATTTTTTAATTCTTGTACCAAAATTTTCTTATCCATTTTTCTAAATAAAATACCTTCGCGCAATTCAACCGCAAACGTATGAATATCCAAATTGTTTTTTGCTGAGAGATACACAAATTCCAAATCGAATAAATAGCGCTCTATCGTTGTAGCCACAAATTGTTCTTTTCCTTTGGCATTCATCGCCTTCAAGCCGCATTGGGTATCAGCTGTAGGTAATTTCCGAAATAATAATCGAATACAGAATTGCAATGATTTTGAAATGAATCGACGTTGAGGCGTTAAATATTGATAGTACTTTTCATTTTTTATAGCCATCACCACATCATGATGTGGCAACAATTCCAGCAAGCGAATAATAGAATGAGAAGTATAAGGTATATCAATGTCTGTATACAATACATACTCTTCTTTTGCATGACTAACACCATAACGTAAGGCGTGCCCTTTACCTTGATTCTGTTCGTAAGAAAGATAAGTTGCATTCGATATTTTTTGTTGAATAAATTGAATACTTTCTTTACTTATTGGAACCGAAGATCCATCATTGACAATATATAAATGAAATTGAAAAAAAGGAATATGAGCTTGGATTTCTAAAAATCGAGTTACAAGAATTTCATGCCAGTTCTCGTGGGGATTAAATGCTGGCACAACAAAAGCAAGCTCTTTTTTCAAGGCAAATAGAAGAAAATAAAATAATTAGTCTTAATATTGAAAGCGAATATACTTCTCCTGCATGACATTCAAAAAAGTTAATCTATATAGTGGATTATTTTCACTATTAATCTCTGCAACCTATACTTGGTATTTGTTTCGTAGTATGCTGATGAAACCTGGCGCATCCATGATTTGCTACTGGGATGATGCCGCCAAAAATTACTATACTTTTTTATACCATACCTTATACGGCAAGGGATTCACTTTCGATGGCATGAATTATCCATTTCATGAGCATGTTTCTTTTACCGACAATCAACCTTTGATTGCAGTACCTCTCTCCTATCTAAGAAATATCTTCCATTTAGAGTTCCATGATTTTTTAACGATCATGAATTTGATGACACCTGTCTTCTTTTTTTTATCCTCATTTACTTTATATCGGTTACTGAAATTACTAGGTGTCCAAGCTTTTTTAGCAGCCATATTTGGGTTGTTGATCGTTGCAATGCCGCCTAATATTTGTCGAATCTTTGGGCATTTTGGATTAAGCTATACCTTCAATATTATTTTGTGTTTGTATTTTTTATTTCAATACAAAATAACACATAAGCATACTTACCTTGTTTATATTACCTTACTCAATTTCTTCATTGCCTTTATACATATCTACAATTTAGCTTATGGCTTTTTCTTGACTCTGTTTTTTAGTACGTCCTGTATCTTTTTTGAAGATAAAAATTGGAAGAATAACTGTAAAAAATATTTGCCCTTAATAGCTAGCGCATTCCTAAGTTTTGCTATGGTTAAAATGGTATTCTTATTCACCGATCCTATTACCGATAGGCCCACACAGCCTTGGGGCATTTTAAATTATACTTCCAAACTACAAGATTATTTCACTTCTTATCTAAGTCATTTAGGGAAAGCATTTGTCCTTTTCTTTGGCATGACAGAACCCAATCCAGATTACTCTGAAGGCTATGCTTATCTAGGTTTTATTCCTGCATTGTTCGTTGTATTTGTATTCATTAATTTCCTATTATCATTCTTCAAACAGAAATTAAATAATGCCTATACTGTGCAAACCGAATATGAAAAAACAGCCATTATTACCAGCGTATTTTGTATGATATTAGCCATGGGAATTCCATTCGTTTGGAACATGGAATTTCTTTTAGATTATGTTTCGGTATTCAAACAATTTCGCTCATTAGGTCGATTCTCATTACTCGTTTATTTCCTATTTGGTATTGCTACAGTCATACGAATTGATCTCATTTGCAAATCCTTTTGGGAAATAAAAAAATTAAATCTTAGTATATTTTTTCTAGTGTTTGTGCTGCTTATATGGAGCATTGATATTTTTAGTTATAGCAAAATGATTCAGAAAAGAGCTGATGAATGTCAAAATAATT
The DNA here is from genome assembly GCA_947476825.1 of Bacteroidota bacterium. GTDB lineage: Bacteria > Bacteroidota > Bacteroidia > Chitinophagales > Chitinophagaceae > OLB11. Next base: position 13,761 of record CANJRV010000076.1, read on the forward strand.
ATCTCGCCTTTTTCGACCATAAAATAAATCCAATTGATACGACCATGCAAAATAATTATGCAGGATATCAATGTATTTTAGGACTTCCTTTTTATTGCATCGGTTCCGAAAAAGTTGGTAAAGTTCCGATCAGTAGTTTCATGAATGATTTATTTACAATGTCGCTCTATACCAAATTGCCAATTATCAATACTCAATTATCTCGAAGTTCGTGGTCTCAAAGTTTTCAGTTGATGCGCTTAATTGGTGGGCCTTTCACGGATAAAGAAATGTTTAGCAAAGCAATCAATAACAAGCCAATATTATTGATGTATAAAGATGAAGGGATAGATAATTTATCCATCAATGAAAAACACATTATTGAACATGCTATCTTTATTAAAAAAGAAAAGGATGTCCTATATTATTCTTTAAATTGGCAAGCATTTATCGCCTCCGAAAAGGCATATGTGGATTCCTTAAATAAACAAGCTATGACGTCCTTTACAATGGACAGTAGCATTTTAATCAATCATTTTGATGAAGGAGAAAATCGATATCCACTTTGGGGCAAAGGTGCATTAAATATGTCTACAAAAGACAGTGCCATTTTGTATAATGGTGCATTAAAAAGTCCTGCAGGCATGCATGAATTTTCAACTTGGGTTTCGGTGAATCAAAAAGATTATAGAATGCCAGCTTGCGATGTTTATTTGTTTGATGCAGCTCATCAAATGATTCGATCTGATTATGTAGTTGCCACCACTTCTACCGACAATATTGGATTTTGGTTTAGAATGTCGAGTGAAATAAAAACGGATTCTAATATGAAGTATATGCGTATTGTACTTCGCAACGACAAACGTATAAGTTGCTACGCTGCCGATGAATTTCAATTTAGACCTATACAAGAGCATACTTTTTTTGCCAATAAAGAAGATTCAGAAAGATTATACGACAATCATCTCGTTCAAAAAAACTAAACATTTAAATCCGCAACTTCTACCCCGTGGTTTGTGTCTTCACAAACCATCAATCCGTAGTGTTTCTTCCTAAAATAAATTTACAGTTTTTGACTTAATTCTATAATAAGTTCATAAACTTAATGAAGGTAATTGTGGTGGTTTGTGAAGACACAAAACCACGGGATCTAATAATACTTTCATCTAAAGACAATAAGTAATAATTTCCAATAAATTCCTAATTTACTTTTCATAATTTCTATTAATTTTACCGACTAAGCTTTTAAACCATGGAAACACAAACTGCTATCGATCCTATCGTAAATGCCACGCAAGATTTTTTACCTTTATTAGGAACCGATTATGTAGAACTGTATGTTGGCAACGCCAAACAAGCAGCGCATTATTATAAAACTGCTTTTGGCTTTCAGTCATTGGCATACGCGGGTCCTGAGACAGGCGTTCGTGATAAAGTATCTTATGTATTAGTACAAGACAAAATCAGATTAGTGCTTACTACAAACTTAAATTCTAGAGGTGAAATATCAGAACATCATCGCAAACATGGAGATGGCGTAAAGGTATTGGCGCTGTGGGTTGATGATGCTTACGATGCATACGAACAAACCACTTCAAGAAGTGGCAAATCTTATTTAGAGCCTATGACTTTGACTGATGAACAAGGCGAAATTCGTTTAAGTGGTATTCATACCTATGGGGAAGTTGTACATATTTTTGTAGAAAGAAAAAATTACAAAGGTGTTTTTATGCCAGGTTTTGTTGAAATGAAAAGTGATTATAATCCTGCCCCAACTGGCCTTCGATATGTTGATCATTGTGTAGGCAATGTGGGCTGGAATCAAATGAA
>CANJRV010000077.1 GCA_947476825.1 Bacteroidota bacterium
ACACTTGCTTCACGGTAATCTCCTTTAATTTGGTGATATTTTTCAGCCTTTTTAGCCTGACTTTCTAATGTGCGTAAATTGTTGGAGATCTCAAACAACAAATCTTCAATGCGATTCAGGTCTTGCTCAGTAGCGTCCAGCTTTTGTTTCGCCTCTTTCTTCCTAGTTTTATAGATAGAAATACCAGCAGCCTGCTCTAACATTCTACGTCGACTATTGTCCTTATCTTTAATGATATCATCCACCATTCCCAACTCAATAATAGAATAGTTGTCAGAGGTGACGCCAGTATCTAAAAACAAATTTGTAATGTCTTTTAATCTACAGGTCACATCATTTAAGCGATATTCACTATCCCCATTTTTAAAGAATTTACGAGATATGGTAACTGTATTAAATTCAGTTGGTAATAAATTTCTAGTGTTTTCAAAAGTCAATGCCACTTCCGCCAATCCAGATCCATTTCTAGTTTTAGAACCATTAAAAATCAAATCTTCCAAATTATCCGAGCGTAACGTTTTTATTTTATGCTCACCAATTACCCAACGAATAGCATCCACAATATTTGATTTGCCACACCCATTTGGACCAACAATACCAGTAATTTGATTATCTAAATTTATTATCGTTCTATCTGCAAAACTTTTAAACCCTTTAATTTCTAATGACTTCAGTCGCACTTTCTAATTTTTAAGGCGTGAATATACTGCCACTATCCTGAATAATTATTTTTGAAATTTGAATTTTATAATCAGTGTGTGTAACTGAAAAAAAACATGGACAATATGTGAATAACTGCAAAGTAGTCCCCATTTCTTTAGGTAATGAGTCTAGTATCTAGTTTGTAACTACGACTACTGTTGATTTTCATTTTTGTCATATTGGGATGATTCGGGTTGACCAAATAATTATGCTCTTCTTCAATGACCGCAGATGGAACCTGGAGTATCCATTTTTGCGATTCTTGTAAAAACTGATCTCCGATAAATTGGGTATACTCCATATCATGTTGCCATTTATTTTTTAATGCGTGTGATGATATTTCTAGTATTGCATTGTTTGGAATTTGCATTTCAATCAAATGAAAAGAAATATTAAAATAGGCACTTGTCCTTTTATTCACTAACAGCTCTAAAACCGCCAAAGAAATATGACTTGATGCGTAAAACATAGGCATGCCTACACTATTCCATCGGCCGCCAAACAAGGCAGCACCTTCTCCTTTAAAATCATCCTTAAATTGCGTGTTGGCTAAACGATAAATAATCATGCGGGAATTCCATGTTGAATGCGACCCATTAATTGGATAATTGTTTGAATACCTGCATAGGATGTTAAATATTCAATTGGTTTTTTATGCTGCAGTGAAAAAACAGAGCTATCTAACCACTCTCTCAAACCTTCAACGCCAAACAAATCTTGTCCAATATCAATTAATTTTTTCATGAGTAAAATTAACTCTATTTGAACCGCACCAAAACAACTATTATATACAGCATATCTTTGAAGTGTACGCTCGCTAACATGTAAAATACCAGCCCATTCCGAAAGTGTAAAAGGAGATTTATCCGCAATTTTTTTGAACTCCGTAAAACTAAAATCTTTAGCAATTACTTTAGATGTAACCTGTGCATGCAAAATGTTATTTTGCTTTGTAAAACTAGGATAGTAAGAGGCTACAGGCTCGTTGGCCATCATAGTTTTACTTTTCTTAGGTACCTCATCTACCACTTTCTTTTTCATAGAATTGCCATTTGTCACCAAAAATACGACACCTGTCCTGGATAAAAAAATTTATTTTTTTACCATCGTCAAAATAGTGGCTACCCCAACAACTGGCTCCTCGCTTTCGTCGAATATTTCAACTAACCATTTCACAATTCCTTTTGGAATATCTTGTTCATCCTTAGTATCAGATGGTATTTTTTCTCTACAAGTAAATCGAACATACACATTTGTTCCAGGATATACAGGCTTAGTAAAACGCAATTCATCAATACCATAATTTAATAAAACAGGGTTCATCGAATAACTATCTACAAACAATCCAGCAGCAACGCTCATAATAAAATAACCATGTGCCACTTGGTGTGTAAACATTGTTCCATCAAAATTTGTATCCTTCATATGAGCATAAAAATGATCTCCGCTTAAATCTGCAAATCGATCTATATCTTCACTCGTAATTAATCTCTTTTCGGAAACTATTTGATCTCCAATTTCTAAAGTATCATACTGTTTTTTAAAAGGATGAATTCCATCCAAATTTCCTTTTGCGCCTGCTTGATGCACGTTGGTAATTGCTGAAATCATGCTAGGTGAACCTTGAATAGCGGTACGTTGCAGATAATGAATCACACCGCGCATTCCTCCCATTTCCTCGCCACCACCGGCTCGCCCAGGACCACCATGTATAAGCAAAGGCAATGGCGAACCATGTCCAGTACTCTCCTTGGCACTTTCCGCATTCAATACTAAAATACGACCGTGCATATTCGCGGCACCTAATGTAAATTCTTTGGCTACCTTTTTATCTGCTGTTGTAATACTGCAAACCAATGACCCTTTCCCCATTCTAGCCAATTCAACGGCATCATCTATTTCGTCGTAAGGTATAATGGTAGATACAGGACCAAATGCTTCCACCTCATGACAATCCAAATTTTGATAGGGTTTATCATTGTAAAAAATAATTGGGCTCATAAACGCACCACTTATTTTATCTGCACCTTTCACTTCAAAATTTTCCAAATCCCCTATCACGATTTTTTGATTTTGCATTAATTTATGCACTTGTGCAAGCACGTCATTTCGTTGACTAATTCCTGCTAGTGGCCCCATTCGAACGCCTTCCAAAGAAGGATCACCAATGGTAGTGCCCATCAATCTTTTACCTAATGCAATGGTTACATCTTCTACCTTTGAAGCAGGTACTAAAATACGTCGAATAGCGGTACATTTTTGCCCTGCCTTAGTAGTAATTTCTCGAACAACCTCTTTAATAAACAAATCAAATTCTGGCATTTCAGGAGTCACATCCGTGCCTAATACGGAACAATTTAATGAGTCGGCCTCCATCGTAAATGGAACTGCTTCTTCAATTAATCTCGGATGCGCTTTTAATTGTTTGCCTGTAGATGCACTACCTGTAAAGGTTACCACATCTTGGTTTTGCACAAAATCAAGAATACCTCTTGCACTTCCACATATCAATTGCAATGCGCCTTCAGGAAGAATTTTGGAGGCGATAATTTCTTTGAATACAACTTCCGTCAAATAAGAAGTAATCGTTGCTGGTTTTACAATGGCAGGAACACCGGCCATTAAATTCACTGCTATCTTTTCGAGCATTCCCCATACTGGAAAATTAAAGGCATTAATATGAATAGCCACACCTTCCAATGGCGTCATAATATGATGACCAATGAAAGTATTATTTTTAGACAATTTCAATGCCGCACCTTCTACATAAAATCGCTCATCTTGAAAGTTTTTGCGCAAACTCGCATTGGCAAATAAATTACCAATCCCTCCTTCAATATCAACCCATGAATCAGCACGAGTTGCTCCGGTGAATGCACTAATTTTATAAAATTCTTCTTTACGACTCATCAAGTGCATTGCAAGTCCTTTCAACATTCTTCCTCTCTCATGAAATGTCATTTTTCGCAAAGCACGCCCGCCATTTTTCCGAGCATACTTCATCATGGCATCAAAATCTAATCCAGCAGAACCTGCTGTATATAAGGCTTCACCTGTTATGGCATTAAATAAAGTTTCACTAGGGGTACTACTTTTAACCCATTTTCCTTCTGCAAAATTTTCTAAAGCGATCATTACGATTATTATTTTGGCCCAAATATAGAACGAAATAATTTTCTAATTAAAATCGAATTATGGTCTTACTTTTTAGATACAAAATTGCTAAAATAGGAACACTCATTATACACTTGCTCATAAAAAGGAGTTCCCTTATACTGCTGTAAAAATTCAGCAAAATGAATATTAGAATGAGTTGACCAATTTGCATAGGCCATATTCGACTCACCTGAATAATCATTTTCAATCGGAGTAGGGTATCTTTTTTGGAAACATTTTGCCATCATCCATAAGGCACGTTGTTTCATGTCCTTATTCGTACTTGAAGCATAGACTCTTTGAAATTGCTGATAGGCCTCATCCGCATAATAATACTGCAAATTAAATGCAGTCGGAGCATCTAAACCAGAAAAATAATACGGTTCAAGAGCTGTATAATCTCGGTGAAAAGTCCATGCATCATGACATCTACCATGATAACTTAATGAATATAAAGCACAAGCATAATGGTATGCTGCTTCAAAATTACTCACCGAAACTTGACGTAAGGATTGTAAGGTATCCAGCACTTGCAACAAGCTATAAAAATGTAACGTATCTTCATCATAACCATATTGATAATCGCGAATATGCGCGACAAAAAGATCCGGAACTACTGGCAAATTTGCATTGTTCACTAAAGTATTTCGAGCGGATGCATAATCAAATTTCCTAAAGTACTTCACCGCTTTCAATTCATTGATCACATCATCTGTATACACATTTTTTCTAGTCAACCATTTTTCGAAAGCCGAAGTGGAAGATGTATTGTATTTTTTTAATGCATCTAGCATGGATGAAGAAAAATAATTATCCATTAAACTGCCACTAATGGTAGAATATTGTTCCGAAAAATGAGATACTCTGTTCAGTTCAGCCTGATCCTGATCTAGTGAATAATTCGATTGATTCTCATACTTATGATAACAAAGCATCATCTTGATGGTATCCTTGGTGGCAGCATATTTAAGTGGCAAAATAGTTCGAAGTAAATCGCGATAAGGCTTGGCAAACATTCTGTTTTTTGACGCTAAGTCTTCAAACCATTCTACATCTTTTACTATTTTCTGCTCCACTTCTGGCGACATTTTAGGCTCCTTTTCTATAGTACATATAAGCTTAAAGATTCGAATCTGATTAGCCACCTTTTCGCTAGGATGTGCTAATTCTGCTTCTTTCAAGTCTGCTTCCGCTTTGTCGTATACCTCATTTAAAATATGTAAATATCCAGCACAAGCAAGCCATAATGATTTATTTGAAATGGCATTCTTTGATGCAGTGCTTTCTAAATAATCCGTGAATTGCAACAATTGAGTCTTTGCATTATTTTTCATAGAAAGCCAACGGGCAAACTCTTCTTTATCTATTTTGCCGTTCAGATTAAACATATAAGAATCGTAAATTGGGTAACCTCTTTCGACCGTATATTTAAAGTCTACAAAATCCTTTTCTAACTTGTTGATTTCTCTGATCAATAACAAATCTAACAGGGCATTGCTTGGATCTATTTCTACTACATTTTTGATAGTGGCTAAACTAAATAATTCCGTATTTCTCAAACTTCTCATCAGCATAAGTACTTTCTTTTCTTCCTTGGTAGAAGCCAAGGCAAATAGTTTAGTAGAATCGCATTTTGCCGCAGCCCAGTTATACGCGACTGCATAAGAATTACGATTCGCAAAATCTTTTGAATTAACAAAATTCATGGCAAATAACAAGGCTGCCTTTTCATTTTGATCTGTATGAAATAAAGCGCCAGCATAGAAAGAATTACATCGTTCATCGATAGACGTACTACCTTGCAAAGGCAAGTAATTATTGGTATATAAGGAAATTACCTGTTTAAAATCATTGGCATAAAAAGCAATCTTAATCAACTGAAATGCATAACGCTTTTTAATATCAATTTGCTTGGCAACATTAAATAATTGCAATCCATTTTTGATTAATTTACGACACAGTATTGTATCTATTGGCTTAATTTCCCAATCGTCATCATTACTTACAACACTTACTTTTTCACATTGTTTAGCGTACAGAATATATCCCAATACTTCCAGATTTTTTGTTTGCAAAAACCATTTCGAAAAAGTATTAGACGATATAGAATCAGGCAATGAAGTTGATTTATTTTTTTCGATATAATAATACAATTCCGCAATAGAGGCATAGGAATAGGAATAAATAAAAGCATGGAGATCTTTCTCTGTAACTGTTTTGGAAGTAGCTAAAATCCATTCCGCAACATTTCGATCATCCAATGCATAATTGGATTGATTTGCGCTATCACTTTCACATGCATAAAATTGAGAGAATGGGGAATAATAATACATCTCTGCATTTTTTACAGATACTATATTTGGATTAGTAAAAGACACATAACTATCACATTCATCTTCGCTCCAACCACAACTGTAGGTCAAATAAGTAAGTGTACAAATAAGTAAAATCGTGCTACTGAAGGCAATCCAAAATTGTTTGTAATTCATGAGCGGGATAGGTTTTAACGATAGTTGGTGACAAGTGAAAAAATAGTACCTGAAGGTTCTCATTATTATTATGACGGGAAAGATATTTAGCCATTTGTTGTAAAACCTGTAAATCTACAAATTCTAGTCTAATTTCATCATTTGCTTGAGTATAAAATCCGTTTACAGAAGTGGTTTCTTTCGCTACAAATAAACATTTTGTTTTTTGTGTAAAATGTATATTCTCTAGAACATCCTTGCTTTCTACATCGTTTAAAATGCCAACAAACTTTTCATTCCGAAATTGCAATGCCCAATGAAACAATGGCAATGCGATGTCTAACTTCAATGGATAAGTCTGCATGGCTCCCAAATATTCTTTGGCTGTAGGCAAATCAATAATTGAATTCTGCTCACCATAACGCTTCAAGTTCCCCATATTATAACACATCAATAATCCTTTGTCGACGGGAGGTATGCCTGCTAAAGACCTATTTTTTATTTGATGCAATCTAATGGTGGCCGAAAATATTTTATGCTCAAATTCTGGTTCTTGTTTCAGTTTTTGCAGCAAAAGAAAATAGGTACTTTGCGTAGATGGCGTCCAATCACAATCCCATTGAATTTCAGAATACGTCAAATGATTGGACTCTATAATATCATGCACCAATTTGCCAATATGATGCGCCAAACTATCGACTTGTTTACATTCTTTAAGGGCACTCCGAGTAATATACACAACCGGCTTAAAGGATAATCGTTTAGGAATAGCCGTCTTTAATTGTAGAATTGAAATCGGTTTTATTTTGATAGAATTATCGATAGCACGGCTAGTATCGACATCGAATAATCGTACATATAATTGCTCCATCTGCAAACTATCCATATACTTCAGTTCGTCAGTAGTCAATTGCAGAATGGTTTGCCAGTAATAAAATCCTTGCTTTCTTTCTTTTATTTGCACAGATGAAGAACAAGCATTGGTAAGTACCAAAAGGAAAATACCAAGGATAAGATAGGTTAGCTTTCTACTTTTTAAGAAAGGAATCGAAAATAAATAATCCGAATCCATTATCCATTTATAATCCAATTTCAATATCATTCCCTAGATTTTGTTTCCTAGTTCTATTATTTTTCCAACTCATGCCTAACGTATGTAATAATACACTGCATGCAATGAGGCTAATACCTATATAAAATCCTATCCCTAAATCTTTATTTTCATGATAAAATAGAATGGCTAAAAAAATACCATATACCGGTTCCAAATTGACCATAAGTATGGTTGTAAATGAACTTAGTTTTTTTAATGCACTCAATGCAAGTGATTGCCCCCAAACCGTGCAGCACAAACTTAAAATAAATAAATAACCGAAATCACTTGTAGTTGGCATTAAACGAGTTTGCGGGAAATAGTATAAATAAATCGGAAGCAATAAGCTTAGAAAAATAAATCCTGACCCAATTTCGTAAAATGCAACCATACGTGCTGGATAATCATTAACAATCTTCTTGTTCATGATGGTAAACACGGAACTCAACACAGAAGCTAGAATCCCCAGACCAATTCCAATGGCAAATCGAATCTCAAAATGATAGATAAAATACATACCAATTAAAGCAATAAAACCAATGGACATTTCTTTCAAACTAAATTTTGTCTTTAAAACCATTGGTTCAATGATGGCAGTAAAAATTCCAGCGGTTGCCAAACAAGTCAAGGCAATAGAAGCATTCGCATATTTTATAGATCCATAAAATGCAACCCAATGAATGGAAATGACACTCCCAATTCTAGCAAATCGCAACAATTCCGATCGAGAAATTGGCACAAATTCTTTGCGATAATGCAAAATAAAATAAAAGATAATCGCTGTTATACCCGTTCTATACCAAACTAATGGGTATTCTTGCAAGGAAATTGCACGACCCAAAATCCCCGTAAACCCCCACAGGAAGACAGCTACATGCATTTTCAGAAGTGCGTTTTTCATAATTTTTGCACAAAATAGGAGAAAAAGCAAGTTTAATTAGCTTTTCTAAATAAATAATATTTACCTTTGCACTCCTTAAAATTTGGAATAATGCCTAAAATGAAAACGCACTCACGTGCTAAGAAGACGTTTAAAATACTTGGAAACGGTAAAGTAAGAAGATTTAAAGCAAATAAAAGTCACTTATTAACTAAGAAATCTACCTCTCGTAAACGTCACTTACGTGGAAGTACAGGTGTAGATAGTGCCAATTCAAAAATGGTTAACCGCCTTCTTTGTATCGGTGGATAATACAAGCCTTTAAATAAATCAGTAATAATAACACTCAAAAATTAAGATATGCCTCGTTCAAAAAATGCCGTAGCTAGTAGAGCAAGAAAGAAAAAAATACTTAAACAAGCGAAAGGCTATTATGGCAAACGCAAAAACGTATTTACCGTTGCGAAAAATGTCGTAGAAAAAGGGATGACTTACAAATTTGTAGGTCGTAAACTAAAAAAACGCGATTTCCGTACTTTATGGATTGCTCGTATCAACGCTGCTATTCGTGCTGAAGGAATGAACTATTCTACCTTCATCAACAAATTAGCTAAAGCAAATGTCACACTAAATAGAAAAGTTTTAGCAGATATGGCTTTAAATGAACCAGCTACTTTTAAAGCAATCGTTGCTCACGTAAAATAAATAACCTCATTATACTTTATAAAAAAGCCAACATACTTGTTGGCTTTTTTCGTTATTCTATTTTTTCAGAAAGTGATTAACACCTTGCCGACTTTCTTTTTTTCCCAATTACATTCTTCGCTTCCATCTTGAGCAGATAATCCATAATGCTTGGCACTTTGCAAGCAGTATCGCCCATGTTGACTGTAATGACACCAAGTTTTTTAGCCATCGCTTTTATTTCTTCTGTCCATTCTGGAATATAAGCGCCAACGCTTAATAAGAACCCATTCATGGTATATCGCACTCGATCTGGCGATTGATGTAACTCTTGCACCACACGTTGAACCAAAGATTTTACTGTCGAATTATCTATGTTTTCATTTGGTACCGTACTAATAATGCTACTCAAAGTAGCCCATCCTGCGCTAGCGATATTTTCCTTACTTGAATTAATCCATTCCTGCGCTAACTCCCATCCTAAAGGACTTTCAGCAGCAACAAATGGAACTGTGTATTCACTGATCATTTGCCAAGTACTGTTTTTTGCCCAACAATTCAAATCGGCTTTGGTCATCTTAGTTTCGTCACCTATTAATCCTGCCAAATACATCGCATCCGAATTGCCACTATCATACAATCCTATCGCTAATTCATGATTTTTCTTCACGCGCTTTACGATGGTCTTCATATCCCCTACTTTTACCCCGTAAATATTAGCAGGCGCTCCATGCCTGGCTAATGTTTTTCTTGTTTGCTCATCTCCCATTTTTTCTAATTCCTTCAGAATAGATTGTACTGTTTCCATATGGACAAATTTATTTTATTTTCTACACCACTTCAAATGCAATGGCCAATTAATTTGTTTTCGTTCTTCCGGATCACCCCACGCTTTTTCCAAATCATTTTTAATTTGTAGCAAAGGATTTTTCTGATGTACTCTGATATACTCTTGTGTACCACTCCAACTATACATATAATTCATCACTTCTATCATATTATATTGCGCTGTGGCGGCAAATGCTGGGGCCGTTTGAATTGTATATGGCATGGTCAACGATGCGTATCTATCTATCCAATTCATTTTTGCGCCAGCAGCCCAATAATCAAATAAGAATTCAAAACTAAATGGATCAATCACGGCATCCACTGCAGAATTAATTTTACATCCTCCGTAACTCCATGCAATCAATACCCCATTGGGTTTCAAAACTCTTTCTACTTGCTTATAAAATGATTCCAAATTGAACCAATGAATAGCTGTAGCGACAGTAATTAAATCCACACTTTCATCTAGCAATGAACATTCTTCAGCCAGTTCTTTATGATAGATAATATTAGACAATTTCGAAGCATGTCTTAATTGATTTTCACTTAAATCACTTGCATATACCTCGTCGAAATAACTTGCCAATGAAATGGCAGCTTGACCATTGCCGGTAGCCACATCCCAAACTTTCCTTCTATTTTCAACAAGAGATAAAATAAATGTAAATAATTCCTTTGGGTAGGTAGGTCTATACTGCGCGTAAAAATCGGACTGCTTTGAAAAAAAATCGTTTTGCATATTTATCTGATAAAAATAATATATTTGTCTCTATCATGCAAACCAAAGAAGAATTAATAACTTTAATCGATAGCGATACCAGTGTACTCGAAGAAAATGATTTCATGTTTAACCTAATCGTTTGGAATGATGAAGTAAATACTTTCGACTGGGTTATACAAACTTTAATCGATGTATGTCATCATGATGTAGAACAAGCGGAACAATGCACTTTGCTCATTCACCACAAAGGAAAGTGCATCGTCAAAAGTGGCAGTTGGGAAGTGTTAAAACCAATGCATGATGGCATTACAGATAGAGGCATCGGTGCTAGCATTGTTGAACTTGTGCAATAAATAAAGTGCCAGTTTTTAATTTACCGTCACAGCTTATCTTTCCACCAGTCCATTTATCCGAAAAAGATGGCTTGCTCGCCTTACATGGTGATTTATCTTCAGAACGAATTTTATTGGCTTATCAAAATGGTATATTTCCTTGGTATAATGAAGGTGAACCCATTCAATGGTGGAGCCCAAATCCACGTTTTGTTTTATTTCTAGAGAAATTACATATTAGTAAATCCATGCAAAAGTTAGTAGCTAAGAAAAAATATTCCATCACATTTAATCAATCATTTAAAGAAGTCATTCATCATTGTAAAACCCAAAAACGCCAAGGACAAGCCGGTACTTGGATAACGGATGACATGGAAAAAGCGTATATCCAACTACACCATGAAGGGCATGCGCACAGCATCGAGTGTTGGGATGGACCGGAGCTCATCGGCGGCATATATGGGCTCAAAATAAATAAAGTATTTTGTGGAGAAAGCATGTTTAGCCTACGCAGTAATGCAAGCAAATTATGTATGATTCATTTGGTCGATGAACTAAAGAAAGAAGCTTTCACTCTTATCGATTGCCAAGTGTATTCTCCTCATGTAGAAAGTTTAGGTGCCGAATTGATAAGCAGAGAGGCATTCCTACCATATCTAAAATAAGAATTCCTTCAGATATCCATTGGTCAAATCATCACCTCAATTTCAAATTACAAAGTCTTTCAGCGTGCTCAAAATTCGCAATTCTCATCCATAATATTGTAAAGAAGTTAACGTCAAATGCAAGATTCGGATAAATGCTTTTTTGCCATTACTTTTGCGACACAATAAAACAAACCATGCAGGAAGCTACATTAGAACAAGCACAGAAATTAGGATTATCAGAAACAGAATTTAACGAAATAAAAAAAGTATTAGGACGCACACCTAATTTTACGGAAACAGCCATGTACAGCGTCATGTGGAGCGAACATTGCAGTTATAAAAACTCCATTAAATGGCTTAAAACTTTGCCAAAAGACGGATCTAAAGTATTGGCAAAAGCAGGTGAAGAAAATGCTGGGTTAATTGATATAGGTAACGGTTGGGCTTGCAGCTTTAAAATAGAATCACACAATCATCCATCTGCGATAGAACCGTTTCAAGGTGCTGCCACTGGTGTAGGTGGAATTCATCGAGATATATTCACCATGGGTGCTCGACCTATTGCTACTTTAAATTCATTGCGATTTGGCAATATCCAAGAAGACAAAAACAAACACTTATTAAAAGGTGTCGTAAAAGGCATATCGCATTATGGCAACTGCTTTGGTGTTCCTACAGTTGGTGGCGAAGTTTATTTTGAAGATTGTTACGGAACTAATCCTTTGGTGAATGCGATGAGTGTTGGGGTTATGCGCACGGGTAAAACCATTTCCGCTACTTCTTATGGCGCTGGCAATCCTGTATTTATAGTTGGTAGTGATACTGGCAAAGATGGCATTGGCGGTGCAAGTTTTGCGAGTGCAGATATTAATGAAGACAGTGCTAAAGATTTGCCAGCTGTTCAAGTTGGCGATCCATTTCAAGAGAAAAAGTTATTGGAAGCATGCATGGAAATAGTAGAAACCGATGCCATTATCGGTATGCAAGACATGGGCGCTGCGGGCATTACTTGCAGCACATCCGAAATGAGTGCTAAAGGTGAACATGGTATGATTATTCATTTAGACAAAGTGCCTACTCGCCAAAAAGACATGAAGCCTTGGGAAATGCTTTTGAGCGAGAGCCAAGAAAGAATGCTCATTGTGGTAAAAAAAGGAAGTGAACAAATCATTACAGACATCTTTGATAAATGGGATATCCATTGTGTGCAAATTGGTGAAGTAACTACGGAGCAAGTACTCAAATTTTATATGCACGACGAATTAGTTGCCTGCGTACCTGCCGAAAGCATGGTACTTGGTGGTGGTGCCCCTGTATATGAAAGAGAATATACATTACCTGCTTACTTCGCAGAAAGAGATGCATTTTCTATCGACTCCGTTGAAGTGCCGACCGATTTGAAATCGATTGCCATGCAGTTGATTACCTTACCAAATATTGCCAGTAAAAAATGGGTTTACGAACAATATGATAGCATGGTAGGTACTGCAAACTCAACTACCAATGCACCTGCAGACTCTAGTGTCATTTGGGTGAAAGAAACAGAAAAAGGTATTGCCTGTACGGTGGACTGCAATGGACGTTATGTACATGCCGATCCATTTGTAGGTGGCATGATAGCAGTATGTGAAGCAGCAAGAAATATTGTTTGTAGTGGTGCTAAGCCAAGTGCAATTACCAATTGTCTCAATTTTGGCAATCCATATAATCCAGAAGTGTATTATCAATTTGTATATGCGCTGAAAGGTATGTCTGCCGCATGTTTAAAATTAGACACTCCTGTAACTGGCGGCAACGTTAGTTTTTACAATCAATCTCCAGACGGACCAGTTTATCCAACACCAACCATAGGCATGGTGGGTATTATTGAAAATATTGAAAACCGCATGACCATGGATTTCAAAAATGTTGGTGATAAAATATATTTGATAGGCAAGAGTAGAAACGATATAGACAGCAGTGAATACCTACATAAAATAAAAGGCGTAGCATTATCGCCGGCACCGTATTTTAATTTAGAAGAAGAATATGATGTGTTGCAAGCTATATTAAAACTCAATGAAGAAAATCTAATATTATCTGCGCATGATATTTCAGAAGGTGGATTATTTACTTGCCTATTAGAAAGCGGCATGAATAGAAACCTTGGTTTTGAATTGACATTGCCAAATGAAATAAGAAGTGATGCCTTTCTTTTTGGGGAAGCACAAGGTAGAATCATTGTGAGTGTAGTGCCCGATTTAGTACCCGATTTTGAAGAAGCGTTAGGGTTTACTCCATATACTTATTTAGGCGATGTTACAGCAAAAGACATTCTTATTCAAAATGAAAATTGGGGAAGTATAGAAGACTGGAAACAGAAATATGACACCGCTTTAGAAACATTAATGCAGAATTCAAATCCTCAATAATTGAGTAATTTGCAATTCATTTTTTCATCCATACGCACAACATTAAATTTAAGCACATGAATCAAGTATTGAAATTAGCACACGCACACCACAATGGAAAATACTTACAACGCGGAGAATCTTTTGCTGAAGAAATCTTGGAAGAAATAAAGTATCTGAAGAAAGCCAATATCACTTACCAAGGACAAGAGTTGTTACATCAATTTTTATTTGAATCGGCAGAAGAAAGTAGATCGATTGAATTAATACTTTATCTATTTAATGAGCATGTATTTATAGATTACAATTTTGCCAAGCAATTAAATTTATTTGAAACCTTCAACCCCGTATGTTTACTAGCAGACAGTGAATTGAGCAGGTCCTTGATTGCATTACTCGAAAGCTCTTCCATTCTTTTCATGGTTATATTTAAAAGATACCCAACCATGGACAGCATTTATCTCGAACTAGAAGCATTCATCGAAGTCAATCATCGTGAAGTGTTATGTGAAGCCATTACAGGTGGGTTTAAATAATAGGAAATAATATATAAATAGAAAGCTCTTGGACATGTTCCGCAGGGCATGGCGAAGTAGAGATAATGGCAGATTTGCAATCTGCTAGAATGCGATTAATATTGCATTGTATCGAATCTTCTAGATGCGCTGCGCTAACAGGACAAACAGAAAAAAAATTCCAACCAGCTCAGCAATAGCAATTTTGTTCTCTCGACTTTTTACTTTCTACTTTCCACTAACTACTCACTACTAACTACTTTCAGTGCGTTCCCCTTCGGGTCGGGCTATCACTGCAATCTTTTTTTGAAGAAAAAAAAAGGATTTCCGTTCTATCCCTAACGCAAAAAATCAGAGCGAGAAAGTAAGCGAATTCAATTTTCTCGACGTAAATGAAATTATAAAAGCACGAATGCTGTTCGACATGTTCGGCTCTGCGGCATGTCGAACTATAGATAAAAAAGGTTCTGCGAACCGTTACCGCAAAACAATAATTTTTATATTTGATGTATGGGATTTTCATATAAAATTTAGGTTCAACATAATATGTACTTTGTGACATTCACTGTGCATCAATGGGCTGATGTATTTACAAGAAAGCGATATATTGAAATTTTAATTGACAGTTTAAAATTTTGCCAAAGTGAAAAATGGTTGAAAATATATGCATGGGTAGTAATGAGCAATCATGTGCACTTGATACTTAGAAGTGATGACAACAAACTTAGTGATATTATCAGGGATTTTAAAAAATATACTTCAACAAAAATTGTAAAAGCAATTGAAGAAAATAAAAAGGAAAGCAGAAGAAGTTGGTTGCTTTGGCTATTGAAGAAGGAAGATAAAATTTGGTTTTGGGAAGAAGGCTATCATGGTGAAGAAATTACAACACCTGATTTCTTTGAAACAAAATTAAATTACATTCATCTAAATCCTGTTCGGGCAGGTATAGTTGAAAAGGGAGAAGATTATATCTATAGTAGTTGCGCGGATTATTTATCTTTACGAAAAGGAATATTACATGTGGAAGGTTTATAACGTCATTGGAATGGTTCGGAGAACCACATTTATCTGTAGTTCGACATGCCCTGCGGAACATGTCGAACAGCGAGGG
>CANJRV010000078.1 GCA_947476825.1 Bacteroidota bacterium
CTTGCGTTGAAGTGATCGAAGTTCGGGGATTGTTTCTGTAATTGTAATTTGAAGTGGTAAAGCCATGTTATATTTTTTATATAGTCCAAAGATAATACAAAAAAAACTAATTCCAAATATTTGGACTACTTATTATTTATAATTGGTATTAAATATTTTGCGTATTGCTCTAATCCGGCTAGCTGTAGTTCTAAATATTTGACTACAAATTGATTTTTAAATTCTGGGTTGACTGTTGCCATAGTTTATGTATTTACTTCTATAAAAGTAATTCCAATCTTCAATAAAACTATGAAAGAGTAGAATTACTTTTCGAGGCAATGAATGAAAAAATTCCAAAGGTCAAATTCCAAATCTCAAGTTCCGAGTACTTACTTCCTTGTGACTTACGCCTTACGACTTAAACCTTACGACTAGGATCTCACTACTTTTATTTTCTACTTGCCAAAGATTTTACAATCTTCTCCTTTCTGCTCAAAGCCATCAACATCATTACAGGAACAATAATCAAAGTAATTATAGTGGCGAAGCCTAAACCAAAAATCATGGTCCATGAAAGTGGTCCCCAAAAAGCAACACTATCACCACCGAAGAAAATGTGCGGATTGCCTGTTTGAAACAATAATGCAAAATCAATATTAAGTCCTACTGCCAAAGGTAATAAGCCCAACATGGTTGCAAATGCAGTGAGTAATACCGGTGTCATCCTTGTTCGACCTGCTTCCATCAATGCATCTTTAGGCGACATACCTTCTGCCAATTTAATATCTGTAAATTCGATTAATAAAATACCATTTCGAACCACAATGCCTGCCAATGCTACGATACCAATACCAGTCATGATAATCACAAACTGCATATTAAATATCCATGTGCCTAACAATACACCAATGATACTTAAGAATATTTCACTGAATATTATCACCGTTCTGGAAATGGAATTGAATTGAATAATCAATACCAAAATGATTAATAGAAACGCAATACCGAATGCACTAACCAAAAATATACCCGTTTCCTTTTGTTCTTCTTGTTCACCACCCATTCGAATATTCACACCACTAGGCGCATTAAATTGATCTATCTCCGATTGAATTTGTGCTACTACTTCATTGGCATTGAATTCACTCAATACATTAGAAGAAAGTGAAATAATTCTTTTCTCATCCTTACGTTTAATTCCACCATAAGTATTACCATATTTCAAATCAACAAAACTTCCAATTGGCACTTGTCGAATTGCTCCACCCATTCCCATATCGAGGTAAGTCATATTGATGTTTTTAACCACATCAATATTATTTCTTTGTTCACTATTCAAACGAAGCGTTATAGGATAATCGTCATTTGCATCTTTGAAACGTGAAATTTCAGAACCAAACATAGCAGTGCGCAAATCACCAGCTATCATACCTGTGCTTATGCCTTCGATATTCATACGAGCTCGTGAAAGATCAAAAACTATTTCAGGTTTATTGGCTTGAAAATCACTTTTTAATTCTTCCACACCAGCTATTTGTTTATTATCTAAAAAGTTTTTTAATCGTTTAGAAGTTGAAATTAATGAATCCAAATTCTCCCCGGTAAGCTCTATCAATATCGGCTTCGCGGTTGGCGGCCCACTACTTTCCTGATCCACTGTGATCTTAGTACCCGGAATATTTTTTACATTCGCTCTCACTTTTTCTAATAATGATTTTGTACTTACGCCATTTCTTTTTTCAAAAGGCACATAGGAAATTGTAATTTTCCCCCGGTTGGGATAGTTTCCAATTTCACCACTATTTTGATCTGTAGCTCCCACCTTCACATTGGAAATAACAGAGGTAACCACTGGATTAAATTTATTCTTAGCCACATCAATATCTAAAGCCTCATACACTTTTGTTTCTAATTGCTTTAATACATCATTCGTTTTATTTTGATCTGTACCTTCTGGCATGGTCAAATACACATACGTAAAATTAGGTTCTGCTCCTGGAAAGAAAACTGTTTTTGGTGGCTTCGCCATAATTAAAACTATAGACAAAATAAACAATCCAATCACTGACATCATTGGAATAGACCTGTGGTCTAAACTCCATGACAGCAATCGCAAATAAGATTTTACAACAGTAGGCCAAACTTTATGCTGAAAAGCATAAATCACTTTTACCAATACAAATTTATTCAACAAGAATAATAGAAATAAGACCACCACAAAATTGCCGAAACCATGAAATCCAGCTACATGCGCTATTACACCTATGACCATAAATAAAATGGAAACTATAGTTGTACCCTTAGCCCATTTAATTTTACTCTTGCCATCATATTCATTGTCTTTCATAAAATCAACTGCAAAAACAGGATTAATAAAGTAGGCAACCAACAAAGAAGCAACAAGCGTTATGATTAAAGTAATAGGTAAATAAATCATGAAACTACCAATAACTCCTTTCCAAAATGCCAAAGGAATAAAAGGTAAAAGTGTGGTAATGGTACCAGAAAGTACAGGCCAGAATACTTCACCAGTGGCTTTCTTCACCGCATCTTTAATTGGTATTTTTTCATCATGAAAAATACGATGCGAATTTTCAATAACCACAATGGCATCATCCACCACAATGCCTAATGCCAGCAAAAATGCAAACAATACAATCATGTTAAGTGTGAAGCCAATGGTTGGCAATAATATAAATGCAATAGCACAAGATAATGGAACTGACATCGCAACAAACAATGCATTGGTCGTTCCCATAAAGAATAATAAAATAAACGTTACTAAAATAAAACCAATGATGATGGTATTGATTAAATCATGTAAAGTCGTTTTGGTTTTATCTGATTGATCGCCAGTAACCACAACACTTAGTTCTTTTGGCAATTCCGATTTTTGTAAATGTTGAATAATGGTATCAATTTTTTCGGAAGCATCAATCAAATTTTTACCACTCGCTTTAATAATATTCAGGGTTATTACATTCTTGGTATTTAATCTAGCAAAACTTTCTTGCTCTTTATACGTGTCTTTTATTTCTGCAATATCATGCAAATAAATACTGGCGCCCTGTGGATTTTTTACAACTACATTGCCAATTTCATCTGCCGTTTTAAATACTTTTTTCAGACTAATAATTCTTTGTTCACCTTCTACTTTTACTATGCCAGGAGTGGCTTCAATATTTTCATAAGCGATGGCATTTTGAATATCTCTAAAGGAAAGTTGAGCAGCTTGCATTTTAAATAAATCTACATTGATTTGTATTTCTCTATCTAAGCCGCCTACCTTGTCTACACGCTTTATTTCTTTGAGTCCTTCAATTTCATCTTTAATTCTATCTGCATATTTCTCCAAACGATTCACATCAAAATTTCCTGAAATATTGACAAAGCGAATTGGAAATTCAGACACATCGATATCCATCACTTGTGGCTCATTTGGTAAATTTTTTGGAAGTCCATTCACGTCAGCCTTAGCTTTATCTACGGCATCTTTTACGTCTTGTTTTGCCTTAGGCACTTTTACATCCGTATTGAACTCTGCAGTCACCACCGAAAAATCTTGAAAGGAATTACTAGTTAATTTTTTCAAACCAGAAATATTCTTGAGTTGTTTTTCGATTGGCTTAGAAACCAAATTCTCCATGTTTTCAGGTGATGTACCCGGATAAATGGTTTGCACAATGATTTGCGGAAATTTCACCTCAGGGAATTGCTCTTTGGGTAAATTGAGATAACTCAATAATCCAAATGCAGTTATAATAATGGTGAGAATATAAACACTGGTTCTGTTATTGATAGACCATGTAGACGGATTAAATTTCATAGGATGGTTGGTGTTGTTGTGAATGATATATCGGTGTTTATTTTTACATCTGCTTGATTCAATAATTTTGGTATTTCAATTAAAAAAAAATGACTCCCATTATCAAATATTCAAATTGCCGAATAGTCAAATTTGAAATTACGCAGATGCTATTGTCCTTTATTGATTAACTAAAAAATCGCCTTCGTTCAATTCTTCATAGCCAGTCGTAACTACTTTTTCGCCAAGTGCCAAACCGCTAATGATTTCTACTTTTCCTTCGTAAGTATTACCAATTTGTACTTGTAATAATTTTGCTTTATTGTTTTCATCCATGATATAAACAAAATTTCCTTGTTCTGTTTTTTGAATCACAGATGCTGGTAATACAAATGCCTTTGGATTTTGATACGTTGCTATTTTTACTTGGGCTAACATATTGGGCTGGTACTTAGCATTAGCAGGCAATGGGATATAAGTGGCATAAGTTCTCGATACATTATTTATCATATGTTCTGCATAGCTAATTTTGGTAATCAATGTATCATGGATATCAGAGAAAATTACTTTAACCATATTTCCAGTCTTTATGGTAGAAGCATAATTTTCTGCAATGTCTGCTTTGATCTTTAATTTTCCTGTGTTGATAATTCTAATCAATGGCGGATTGATTGGTGATGCATAAGATTGCCCAACTCTTGCATCGATGGCATCTACCACGCCACTAATTGGAGAATACACATTAAATGTACTTCTTGTTGTGAGTATGGATTGTTTCTTTTTCAATAATGCGTCGTATTGATTTTTTGCAGATAGCAATTGAATTTCTGTACCAACTCCTTGGTTCCAAAGGCTTTGTTGTTTATCATATAAAATCTTAGAGAACGAAATTTGTTGATCCAATTCATCAATGCCCTTGTCTACACTCTCCGCTCGAAGTCGCGCCACTATTTGACCTTTATTTACATGTTGCCCTCGAGTTACCGTGATTTCACTAATAATACCAGGGGTTTCAGGAATAGCATTTACTACTTCATCAATATCTACTTTTCCTTGCACTTCTACATAATTGTTGAATGTGCTTGTTTGCATAGAAGTCACTGATACAGCCACTTTTCGCACACTGTCCTTACCGCCATTCTTTTCTTCTAGTGCTGCAATCTTGGTTTGTATTTCCTTTTGTTGTGTTTTTAAATCTGCCAACGCTTTTTTAGGATCTTTACTTTCTTTATTCCCTCCGCATGCGGCAAAAAATAGCATGGAGCCAAAAGCGAGTGAAGTTATTTTGATGAATAATTTTTTCATATTGTATGGTTGAAGTGTTTTATTAAATGTTTGGTTTGGGGGTTTATGGACATAGAAATTTTGCGCTGAACTCTTTGTGCAATATTCGATGCGATAAGTTCAGATGAATAGAACCTTATTTCAAAATGCCTAGTGCTTTTTGGTAATCAATTTTTGCTATGATAGCTTCGAACATCGAATTATAATAATTGGTTTGAGCATCTTTCAAGGCAGTCTCAGACTGTATAATTTCAATATTTGTACCCACACCTTCTTTATATTTTGTTTGTGCAATGGTGTAAATTTTTTGTGCCAATTCGATATTATTTTTTTGATTTTCTAATGACGTAATACTATTTCGTAGTTGAACGAATGCATTGCTTACTTCCAATTCTATACCTCGTTGTACTGCCATCAAATCATTGTCATTTTTCAACATATTCAATTTCGCTTGATTCATTTTAGCCTTTCGAGTATTACCATCATAGATTGGAACGCTAGCACTTAAAACAAATGCACCAGTTGGAAAATATGGCAATGTGAATAGCTCTTTCACAGCTTTGGTTTGTGTAGCGTAACTACCTGATAAAGCTGCTGCAACCGTTGGTAGATAACCTTTTTGGTACCGTTCATAATCATAACCATTCAATTTCTTTAGCATTTTTAATGTTTGAATTTCTGTGCGATTCGACAAATCAAGTACCTTGTCTAATTCCAAATTTTTTTTCACCTCATCTATACTTAAACTATCCACTAAAGAAATATGTTGCATAAGTGGCATACCCATTTGAAATTTTAACATAGAATAACTGAGTTCAACTAAGTTCAAAATTTTATCCTTTTCTATCATCAAGTTATTCTTCTGCACAGTCAGTCTATCCACATCAATTTTTTCAACAAATCCTTCTGTGTAAAGTTTTTTAGTCATGCTTTCCACCGAATTCAGAAGCGAAATATTTTCATCCAATAATTGAATTCTTTTTTCTGCAACGAGGCAACTATAATATGCTTTTGAAACAGACACTTTTACTTCTTCTTCTGTTCGTTTTGTATTTAAAGTAGATAATTCTTCTAAACTTTTTCTTGCTTTTAAAGCGACAAAAACCCCAGCATCAAATAAAATTTGAGATGCTTGAATACCTGCTGATACATTAAGCGGAAGTCCAAATTGAAGCTCACTATATTTTTGCTTCGGTAGCTTTTGATATTCAGCATACGCAGGTGTATCTATTTTAAAAAAAGAGAGGCTCGATGAAAAATCAAATGCACCTGCGTCTGCTCTTTGCTTTGGCAAGACAAATAAATATTGAAATTGTCCAGTAGCTTTCACTTGCGGTCTAGCAATACCAATGATTTCATTATTTTTTTCTATTTGCATTTGCTCATCCAAAATCGCTCCCTTCATTTTAGGTTGATTGGTGATGGCATAGGTAATACAATCGGACAATGAAAATCCCGTTCGATTTTGTGCGCCCAATCCAATGGATGCCAAAGCGGAAAGTATTAATAGCCCTAACTTCTTATTCATATTTTATATTTTTAAGATTTTTGTAAGTATTTTGAAATCAGTTTATACCCTTTTATTGAAATAATACCATAGATAAAATTGGTAAATATTTCGTTGTTCACTTTTACGATATCATATTTATCCTGTGGAAACAAATTATTCTGAAAAACAAGTAAAGCAGATTCCATTCTAAAACGTGTAATTATTTCCAAATCAATTTCTTCACGATAATAGCCTTCTGAAATTCCTTGTTGCAAATTAGAAATAATGCATTTGTACAAATAATTTTTTTTATGTTCTTCCAAATATTTATAGGACGCTGGATAATAGCGCTGCATGTCCATGTAACAAATTAAATTTAACCCTCTTACCATTTTTTCCATTAGCCCAAGTATGCCAAAAATTTGTTCAATGGCGTTATTCGAGTTTTTAAATATCTCTTCGGTATCACATTGATTATTGTTGAGCATGTATTTAACTGCTTCCAATACTAGCTCATCTTTATCTTTAAATAATTCATACAACGTTTTCTTGGAGATACCTATGGTACGAGCTAAATCGTCCATCGTCACACTTTTAAACCCATAAAGTCTAAACTGATTATATGCGTCGGCAATAATATCATGCTTTTTTAGTTCCACGGCGCAAAACTAAATAAACTTTTAATATATCAAAAGTTTATTTAGTTTCTTTTGAAATAAAATCAAAAAAAAACTGCTCACAAGGAGCAGTTTTAATTTCTATGTGGAGTCGAATATTATTCGCTCTCGTCCATTTTCTTTTTTAAGTCGGCAAGTGCACCAATATCACCAAGAGTAGCTTTTTCTACTTTTGATTGTAGGTTTTTCACTGCTTTATTAGTTGAATCTTGTTCATCTTTTGCATCTTTACGAGCACCTTCTTTTTCTTCTTCAACTACTTGCTCCCAAACCTTAGCGTGCGATACCATGATACGTTTGTCATTGCGATCAAATTCAATAATCATGAATTTATTCGTTTCATCTACAGCTATCATTTTCTCATCTTGCTTTTTCAAATGGCGTGTTGGAGCAAATGCTTCCAAACCATATTGCAACTGAATAATGCCACCTTTTTCTTCCTTACGAACCATTACACCATCATGCAATGAACCAATTGGGAACACAGATTCTAAAGTAGTCCAAGGATCTTCTTCGATTTGTTTATGACCTAAGGATAATTTTCGTGTTTCTTTATCTACACCAAGTACAATCACAGGAAGTGTTTCACCAACTTTTGTAAAATCACTTGGGTGATTGAAACGCTTAACCCAGCTCAAATCAGAGATATGTATCATACCACCGATACCTGAACCAAGTTCCACAAATACGCCATATGGAGTTAAGTTTTTCACGATACCATCATGTTGACTACCCACAGCGAATTTACTTTCGATTTCATCCCAAGGATCTTGTGTCATTTTCTTAATGGAAAGACTCATTTTACGTTCATCTTTATCAATAGATACGATCATCGCTTCATGCTCTTCACCCATTTTGAAAAACTCCTTCGCATTAATAGGTTGATTACTCCAAGTAATTTCTGATACATGCACCAAGCCTTCAATACCTGGTTCCATTTCTAAGAATGCACCATAGTCTTCAATATTTACTACTTTACCTTTAATTTTATTACCTTCTACAATTGTATCAGGTAATGTATCCCAAGGATGAGGAGTCAATTGTTTAAGACCTAAAGAAATACGTTTCTTCTCATCATCAAAATCTAATACAGCAACATTTAATTTTTGGCCATTAGTCAATACCTCTGATGGGTGATTAATACGTCCCCAAGAAATATCTGTGATATATAACAATCCGTCTAATCCACCCAAATCTATGAATGCACCGAAGTCAGTTACATTTTTAATCGTTCCTTCAAGTACTTGTCCCTTTTCTAATTTAGAAATAATTTCTGTACGTTGTGCTTCGATATCGCTCTCAATTAATGCTTTGTGCGACACAACAGCATTACGAATAATTTCATTTATTTTAACCACTTTAAATTCCATGGTTTTGTTTACAAATTGATCATAATCCGTAACCGGTTTTACATCGATTTGTGAACCTGGCAAGAAAGTTTCCATACCATATAAATCTACGATTAATCCACCTTTTGTTTTAGAAGTAACATGACCGGTAACAATTTCACCAGTTTTGTATACTTCTACAATGCGTTCCCAAGCACGTTGTTGACGAGCTAGTTTACGACTTAAATTTAAATGACCATCTCTATCTTCTTTCTCTACAATTAAAACTTCAATTTCATCACCTACTTTTAAATTCGGCAAATCTCTAAATTCATTTAAAGAAATTAAACCATCACTTTTGTAGCCAATATTTACAACAGCGTCTGTTTTAGTAAGACCTACAATGTGACCAATAACCATTTCATTATCGGTTACTGTCTTGAATGTTTCTTCGTAAGTTTTATCATACGTTTCACGATCTTTTTGGTTGTAAGTAGACACATTTCGTTTGTCTACACTCCAATCAAAATCGTCATGTGCACTTGCTGGTCCTGAAGACAAGTTAGGGTTTAAGAATGTTGTTTCTTCCATTTTTTTGTTTTTTATGACTTCATTCCTTGCCCTTATCAAAGAATGTCGGTCGGGTTAAAAATATAATTTCTCTAAGGGAGTGCGAAAGTAGGAAAATTATTTCTTTAAAATTGCAATTGTATTATAAAAAAAGAGAACCGCTCGTTGAAGAGCGGTTCTCGGTAGTATACAATTAATGTCGAAAATTAAATACCATCATCGTTTTTAATAAAGGTACGAACAGAAGTACCAAATGTTGCATTACGAACTGCGTATTTAATAGTTGTATCAGAAGCTGTTGGATAGATATATGAATTCACACAATACAAGTCACCGAAAGGTGTTGGTTGCATAGGGAATACCAAAGTACTATCATCGATTTGACCGAAGTAAACATCAGCAATGAAAGCTGGATTTGGAACACCATTAGCACCTACTCCACCAACATTGTCTGTTTTATATAACCCTGTTGCAACCTTGGTTATATTGGTTGGAGTTCCAGTTGTTCTAACATAAACACCAGAATAATCTAAAGCTGAATCCACTTCAGTTACTAGTATAAAACGAGTAGCAGAAGTCGCATAGCCATCTGTATTTTTAAATTTATATATAACTGTATAAAAACCTGGTGTAGTCAAATCAACATTGAATGGTTCAGGTGTAAGTTCTGTAGACACATTAGTATTATCATCTAAACCACTAGCACCAGCATCAGTATATGAACCAGTACTTACTGGTGCACTAACAAATTGAGGACCGTTTAAAGTAATGGTTGGATAATGTGGTTCCACTATTTTTTGTGTTACATCATCTGTTGTATATTTCTTTTTACATGCGGTAAAAAGGAAAGGCGTCATAATGACTATTAATATGAATATTCTTTTCATTTTCTTAATTTTATTTTATGAATTAATTAATATCCCACCACATTTTATCTGTGATAGGTAATTGGGCAGGGCAATTAGGATTAGAGGCTATTTCTCCATCAACATAAGGAATTCTTTGTGGGAAAAGTAGACCTAATTGTGTCGCTTTTGAAGGTAAAAGAACTGGATAACCCATTCTTCTTAATTCTATCCAAGATTCCATGTTTTGCGTACCACAAAATGCAACCCATTTTTGAATTGCGATTTGTTGTACATTATTTAATGGATCAGTATCCCAAGCATAAGGAGCAGCCGCAAATAAATCCAAACCTGTAGTGTCAATACCAAAGAAACTCATGTTTGAAACTATCGCGTCTTCGTAATCTTCTTGTGCTGTTGTTCCGCCTGATAACCAGCCATTTGCTTTCGCTTCTGATTGTAAGAATTTACTCTCCCAACCTGACATTAAAATAACTGGAGTTGTTTTACCCAAAACGGTGGAAGATAAGCTTGAACGAGGAGAAGAAGAAGAGTACCCACCAAAGGCAGCAGCACCTTGTTGCGTACCATTAATTCCGGCACCACCAAATGTTGCTTCATCAAAAAATGCTGCAGCTCTAGGGTCATTCCAAGTATTGATAGAATCTGCAATCGCCTTTGACGCCACATTATTATCCACTCCGATTCCTTGTATGCTAGCATATAATGGGTTCTGATTACCCTTTATTTCATAAAATTTGATAGACGCTACGTCAGTTCCTTCCAGAAAGCTTGATCCATTTAGTTCAGCAAGTATGGACATCGCTTCAGCTGCATTAGAACCAGACTGACGAATTGCAAGTTTCAATTTTAATGTATTTGCAAATTTCTTCCACATATCTAAATCACCTCCAAAAAGGACATCTTCTGCACTAATTGCTTTCTTCGAATCATCACTCCATAGCAAATTGGCATCATCTATCAATTTAATGCATCCTTCATAAACAGCTTTTTGTTTATCATAGTGAGGAGCAAGTGAACCAGATTGTGCTTGTAATGCTTCGGAGAAAGGAATATCACCATGCACATCTGAGATTAACTGAAATGTATACGCTTGTAAAACCTTTGCTGCAGCAACATAATTAGAATCTCCATCAGAGCTTCCCTTTGTTACTATAAAATTTAAATCTTTTAAAGCCCCTGCATAAAGTTGATTCCATTCTCTATTTGCATCAGCTGCATCGAATGAATATCGATCATAATCATAATACTGAGTTGCAGAAGGTAATTG
The DNA here is from genome assembly GCA_947476825.1 of Bacteroidota bacterium. Lineage (GTDB taxonomy): Bacteria > Bacteroidota > Bacteroidia > Chitinophagales > Chitinophagaceae > OLB11. Next base: position 11,272 of record CANJRV010000078.1, read on the forward strand.
CGTCCAATATTGCGATAAGAAACCACCCAATTCAGCATATCTATTGCCAAGAACATAAGATATCGTATATTCTGCAGTAGGCAAGGTAAGCTGGACAGTAGCTTTAGACTGTTCTAATAAATTTGGATCTTTGTTTGTATCAAGCCACTTCTTACATGAAGTACTCATCATTGTAATTCCAACAAAGAGGAATGCTATTTTATATATATTTATCGATTTCATTTTTATAATTGTGGGTTTAAATTAAAAGGTAATTTTTAAGTTTACGCCATAGTTTTTCAAAGATGGTACAGTACCAAATTCAATGCCTTGTACATTTCCTGTTCCGAAACCACTAATTTCTGGATCACTGAAAGTATTCTTGCGTTGTCCAAATTCATTTGTTTCTTTTGATACCCAAAGGAATAAATTATTTCCATAAAGACCGAACTCAACAGCACCAAATGGTGATTTTTTCATCCATCTTTTAGGTAAGCTGTACGACAACGAAACTTCTCTCAATTTCGTAAATGTAGCCGGCAAAATATTCATTTCATTATTCGATTGTTCTGTCCAATATGTTTCAGCACTTACAGGTGTCTGATTAGTTGCATATACACCAGGACTAACTTCCACCACAGAATTTGGAACTACGAAATCTTCTCTATCGTTATACTCAGTAGTGGATGCTGTACCGACAAACTCCATAATATTTTTCAAACGAGAGTAGAATTGACCGCCTTGTTTGTGGAAAAATAACATGTGTAGTTTAAGTCCTTTGTAAGACAAATCAGTACCCAAACTACCCATCCAATCTGGATTGTATGAACCATACAATTGTGGTGATTGGCTTAAGATAGGCATTCCTGTTGCTGGATCACAAATGACTTGGCCAGTAGAAGTACGCTCAGGTCCTTTGGTATAAAACGTACCATAAGGTTGACCAACTGCAGCAACCACACTCATACCATTAAAACCACCAAGACTAAGTTGTTTATTCTCACCAAATAATTCTTCTACGTTGCTTTTGTTTTTCGTGTAAGTCATAAACAATTCCCATTTCAAACTGTTTGCCATTTTAATTGGCGTTCCAGAAATGGCTATTTCAATTCCTTTGTTGACAATTTTTCCTGCGTTGAAAACACCAGCAGTATAACCAGTTGAAGCAGGTAAATCAACATCAATAATTTGATCTTTACCAGTACTTTTATATAATGATACATCTAATTTTAATCGGTCGTGGAAAAATCCTAATTCTGTACCAATTTCTTGAGCCGTTGTTATTTCAGGTTTAAGATTTGGGTTTTCCAACAAATTAGTAGAAGAAACTCCAGCTGTGCCATTTATTGGGAAGTTAAGTTCTGAATTATTAAAACCATCTGTAATATAACCTTTACTAAATGTTCCATTTAATTTATATTCACTAGCGTCATTTCCTACACGTGCTAAGCTCATTCTCAATTTACCATAAGATAAAATATTATCTTTCATATCTGCTTGTTTTTGCAACAAATCAGAAAACACGAAGGATAATGATGCACTTGGATAGAAATATGAATTTTTATCTGTTGGCAACGTAGACGACCAATCATTTCTTCCAGTTATATTTAAGAATAAATAATCAGAATAATTAAAACCGATATCAGCATATAATCCAACAGATCTCTTCATAAACAAACTACTTGTTGCGTTAAAGCCATCCGCATTATTATCAATATTTTCCCAACCATTCGCAATAATTCCCTTAGTTTCTGTGTATGAATTTCTAACTCTTCTTTGTCTTACGTTATGTCCTAACAAAGCATTCATTGAGAAATCCTTAGCCAAACCTTGTTTAAAAGTCAGCATCAAATCATTATTGGTTTCGTTATAGATTGTATTCCCAATAGAATATTGACCTGGTTCTTTAATATCAATTCCAAAATCAGGACGAGTGATATTATACTTAGGTGAATATTGTGTTGTATTATCAATATAAAAATCATTTGTAGTTCTATTTAAAACTTGTAACCATTTGAAAGGCTTATAAGTAACATCAACATTACCTGCAACACGATCTACATTATTTTGGTTTTTGTAATTTTCCAAAACATAATAAGGATTCACAGTATAAGCACCGTAATAACCTTCTAAAGTATTGAATGGATCACTCAAGTCTCGTAATTCACGCATTGGAATATCACGTGGGGTTTGATAAATTTGATCATAAAAAGAATTATTTGCTTGACCTTGTGCAAATAAATCACCTTTTACTTTAGTATAATTTACACCGATTTGTGCAGACAATTTATCATTCATCGTAGAACTTCCGTTGAAACGCAAACCAGTTCTTTTATATCCAGAATTAGTTACGATACCATCACTTGTCAAATTGTTAAATGACACATAATAATTGCCTTTGTCATTTCCACCGCCAATAGAAAAATTATTTTGCATAGTTTGACCTCTGCGGAAAAAATCTTTGACATTATCTTTTAAAGCAGAATAAGGTTTAATTTTTTGAACCCCATTTACCACATTACCCCATGGAGCTAATTTGTCATCGAATTTGCGACCCCAGCTCCAATTCTCTTCAGAATGTGACTCGCCGCCATATCCTTGTCCCCAGCTATTTTGGAATTCAGGATACATCAAAATACCACTCATGCCGTAATTAGAAGTGAAGGTTGCATTTTTACTATTACCACCACGAGCAGATTTTCCTCTTTTTGTTGTAATGATAATTGCACCATTAGAAGCCCGTGCACCATACAATGCAGTTGCAGTAGCACCTTTAAGTACAGTCATGCTTTCTACATCTTCTGGATTAATATCATTACCACGATTACCAGCATCTATTTGATTGTTTAAGTTATCTCCGCCATTTTGCAAATTACTATTATCAAATGGAACACCATCCACTACAATTAGGGCTTGGTTATTTCCTTGAACAGAAGAACCACCACGAATAACAACGCGGGTACCACTTCCAGGTGAACCTGAAGTGTTCGTAATGTTTACACCTGCTACTTTACCAGAGATTGCGCTCAATACATTTCGGTCTTGACCTTGTACCAACTCTTCGCCTTTTATTTGCGTTGTTGAATAGCCTAAACTTCGTTTTTCACGTTGAATAGCAAGCGCAGTAACAACTACTTCGCCAATGCCTCTTGTTTCGGTCGCCATTTTTACATTCATGCCGTCTTGCGCTGGCTGCTCAGTAGTTTTCATACCAATCGCACTAATGATTAAAGTAGCACCATCTTCTGCATTCACTTTAAAATTTCCGTTTAAATCTGTGACGGCTCCTTTAATGGTGCCTTTTACACGTACCGTTGCACCAGGAAGTCCTTCGCTTCGATCATCCGTAATTTTTCCTCGAATCATGCCAGACTGAGCCAGCACCGTTTGTAGTCCAATCAAAAGAATGGACAGCGTCAGGAGTAATTTTTTCTTCATGCTTTCTTTTTTTAAATTTTGTGAATTAGTTAAATTAATGATGTAAACTTAATATACTAATTTTTTAAATGCAAGAAATTTTTAACAAAATTTTTCTTTTGAACCATTCATCTATAAATACAACCGTCTGTAAACATCTATTGGTAAGTAATTATACTACTTTTTTACAATATCTATTCATACCTTTATTGTCTTTTTTGAAAACGTATTTTGAAAAATTAACAATTAGAAGATTTTTTATATGAATTAAAATTGTAATTCCTTTTTTTATTGCAGTTTAAAATAATAATTAAGATAGAATATGAAGTTTATTAAGTAAACCGAATTGAAAGAAAATACAATGTATTTTAAGAGAAACAATACTATAATTTATATGTGAAAAATAAATATGTATCTTTTTTTGTACTGATTATCAATTAATTAATGGCCATATTTTAAA
>CANJRV010000079.1 GCA_947476825.1 Bacteroidota bacterium
TTCTCTTTCCATTTCCTCTTCATCAAGGACCACCTCAATTTTTTTGATGATTTTTCCACTTTGGTTGATAAGAAATTGCTTTTCACCAATTGCTACTAATGCGGTTTTTTCTTTCGTAAAGGAAGTCGCCATATCAAATTGTTTATCGAAGTTGCTTAAACCCTTTTGATTGATATAATGAAATTTCCCATTTTCTTGCACAACGGTTAATCCTTGAGAAAAATCAAATGCATTGTCGAATTGACATGGAATAACTATTTCTCCATGATTATTGATAAAGCCCCATTTACCATGCATTTGAACACGGGCTAAACCTTCTGAAAATGAAAAAGCATTTTCAAACATGGGTTGTATTTCCCATTTCCCAGCCAAATTAATATAGCCATATTTATTCGCATACTTAACACTTGCTAATCCATTTACAAACATGCCAGCATCATCAAATTGTAAAGGAATAATTTCTTTTCCTTCTGCGTTAATGAATCCACGCTTGCGATCTAAAATGACAAGAGCAACGCCATCCACGAAATCACTACCAGCATCGTATGTAGGATTCACTATAATTTGGTTTTGGTTGTTTTTATAACCAACTTTTGCATGCTCGTAAAACCGAGTCAATTGTTGTGAAAATCCAGAAAAGGAAATGGAGACAAAAGAAATAATAGTGAGTACGGAAGCCGTTTTAGATTGCACGAATTTATGTTTTTATATTTGGAAGACTCTAAAGTAGCAATTTTAGTTTGTATTTTGTTTATTCCTCTTATTATTTTTCAAGATCCATTCTGAAAGGGCTACAATCAAAATGTAATGAAAAGGGTAGCCTTTTGGTGTAGTTGTATTGCGGCAACGATTGTAGTGGAAATCCTTTTTGCTGGCTCTGCAGCAAAAAGATTGGAACGGAAAGCGTGCCTGCCGCCCAAATTTCAAAGAATAAATGTAGTATCGCATCCATTTTTTTTCGTGTAAAAAAGTGGTCATGCAACTCAATAGATATCTGAATTGCAGCCGATTCCTGCTATTTCAAGAATTCTTTACACACATACGATAATTTAGTTTGCTATTATTTGAAGTTTGCCCATTTGTTACCTATTTTTGTCACCTATATTTGTAAACATGCCGATGATCCTTTTAGAAGCCTTTAGCACACCAGTCAATTACTTCCCTATACTCATACAATTAGTTTTAGCCATTGGCTTCGTTATAGTCATGATGGGCGCTACACACCTTTTAGGGCCAAAAAGAAAAACTACCGATAAATTAGAAAATTTCGAGTGTGGTATTGAGCAAGAAGGCAATGCCCGTCAACCTTTGGCGGTAAAATATTTCCTTGTTGCGATTTTATTTGTACTGTTTGATGTGGAAGTGATTTTCTTTTATCCGTATGCTATTAATTTTCGCGAACTGGGATGGAATGGTTTTATAGCCGTAGTTATGTTTGTAGCTTTCTTCATATTAGGCTTTACGTATATCATTAAAAAAGGAGCATTAAATTGGGAAGATTAAAGATGTCCAATTTTTTATCAAAACAAGCAGCTTTAGACATGGCAAATTATACTTCACTCAAAAAAAATCAAATCGATAGCATTACCATTTTCAATTTACAATCCAATTTCACTTTACAAAATACTTAAAATAATACATGCGCCCTGTAACCCATAATAACAAAGTCAAAATAGTTGAAGCCCCTGCTGGTCATGGTGGCGAAGGTTTTTTTGCACTTAAACTGAGCGAAGCAGTTGGCTTAGCAAGAAGCAATTCGATTTGGCCGCTCCCCTTTGCAACCTCTTGTTGCGGTATTGAGTTTATGGCTACTATGGCAGCTCATTATGATTTAGCTCGCTTTGGTTCCGAAAGATTAAGTTTTTCTCCTCGTCAATGTGATTTAATCATGGTGATGGGTACCATTGCAAAAAAAATGGCACCGGTACTTCGTCAAGTTTATTTACAAATGGCAGAACCTAGATGGGTGATGGCTGTTGGCGCTTGTGCTTCTAGCGGTGGTATTTTTGATTCTTATTCTGTATTGCAAGGCATAGACCAAGTGATTCCAGTAGATGTTTATGTACCAGGTTGCCCTCCAAGACCAGAAGCTATCTTAGACGGATTTATGCGCATTCAAGATCTTGTAAAAAGTGAAGATATTCGACATAGACAAGGTGAAAAATACAAGCACTTACTTAACAGCTATGGCATACAATAATTTATTCACCTTGTAATTTATGACCTTGACTAACGAATTTATACAACAAAAATTAGAAGGCAAATTTGCAGACCAAGTCAGCAATTTTATACTTCATTACGACATACTTACTTTTGAAACACCTGTAGAAAACAATTTAAAAGTATTGACCTTCTTACATGATGATGCTGAATTAGGTTTTACTTATTTAAACGATTTGACAGCGGTGCATTATCCAGATAGAATTGGCGAAGAACTGGCAGTAGTCTATATGTTACAAAATATAAAAACCAGTACAAGAATTCGCTTAAAAGTATTTACACCCATCATAAAGCCAGATGTATTCACTGCATCCAATTTGTTTTTAACTGCTAATTGGTTAGAAAGAGAAGCTTATGATTTTTTCGGTGTCAATTTTGTTGGCCATCCAAATTTGATTCGTATCATGAATGTAGATGAAATGGATTATTTTCCTCTTCGAAAAGAATATCCTTTGGAAGAGCAAACAAGAATTGATAAGGATGATGATATGTTTGGGAGGTAAGTAGAAAGTAAAAAGTAGAAAGTAAAAAGTAGAAAGTAGTGAGAATTTGAAGATTTGAAAATTAGTCGATTTGAAGATTTGAAAATTAGTCGATTTGAAGATTTGAAAATTCAGGAATTTAAGTTTTGGAATTTGGGATTTAAACATTTGGAATTTGAAGATTGGGATTTAAACATTTGGAATTTAAAAAAATGAGTCAGAAACAAAATATACAATTGCCAGAAGGTTCGGTTGAAAAACAAACCACCACCCTAAACCTAGGACCAACGCATCCTGCAACACATGGCGTGTTTCAAAATATTTTGGAAATGGATGGCGAACGTATTGTGGATGCCGTTCCTACTATTGGATTTATACATCGTGCGTTCGAAAAAATTGCAGAACGTCGCCCTTATTACCAAATTACAACACTAACAGATCGCTTAAATTATTGTTCCTCACCCATCAATAATATGGGCTGGCACATGACGGTCGAAAAATTAATTGGTGCCACTTTACCTAAACGTGTTGAATACTTACGGGTTATTATCATGGAACTTGCGCGTATTGCCGATCATTTGGTTTGCAATTCTGTAATTGGTGTGGATACTGGCGCATTCACAGGCTTCATTTATGTGTTCGAATTCCGTGAAATGATTTATGAAATTTTCGAAGAGGTTTGTGGTTCACGTCTCACAACAAATATGGGACGTATCGGTGGTTTTGAACGTAATTTTTCGGATATCGCCTTCCAAAAAATAAATAATTTCTTAAAGACTTTCCCTAAAGCAATGAAAGACTTTGAAACTTTATTTAATCGAAATAGAATCTTCATGGAACGAACCATGGGCGTTGGCGGCATTAGTGCAGAACGCGCTTTAAATTATGGTTTCACTGGTCCAAACTTAAGAGCTTGTGGCATTGATTACGATATGCGCACTGCTCATCCGTATAGTGGATACCAAGATTTCGATTTTAGTATTCCTGTTGGTACCACTGGTGATGTGTATGATCGTTTCTTAGTTCGCAATGAGGAGATTTGGCAAAGTGTTAGCTTGATTCAACAAGCCATGACGAAGATTGCTGACTTAGATCCAACCATTTACCATGCCGATTTACCTAATTTTTATTTACCACTAAAAGAAGATGTGTATACCAAAATGGAAGCGCTCATCTATCACTTTAAAATTGTGATGGGTGAAACCGAATTACCTGTAGGTGAAGTCTATCATGGCGTAGAAGGCGGTAACGGCGAATTAGGATTTTATTTAATTAGCGATGGTGGCCGCTCACCGTATCGTTTGCATTTCCGTCGACCATGTTTTATTTATTATCAAGCTTATCCTGAATTAGTAAAAGGCAGTATGCTCAGTGATGCCGTCGTTACCATGAGTAGTTTAAATTTAATTGCTGGAGAAATAGATGCCTAATCCTTAATTTATGACACCTATTCTTCAATAAAAATAACAAAATAATTTCCATGTTCTCACAAGATATTATACAAAGAATCCAAGAAATCACCACACATTATCCAGCAGGAAGACAAAAAAGTGCCTTGTTGCCTGTCTTACATTTGATACAAGAAACAGGTAATAATTCTTTGACCATTGCACAAATGGATGAAGTGGCAAAACAGCTCAGCATCACGCCTATCGAAGTGTATGAAGTGGCTACTTTCTATTCGATGTATAATTTAAAACCCGTTGGAAAGCATGTATTTGAAGTTTGCCACACAGGTCCTTGTATGTTGAATGGCAGCGACAAAATCGTTGATTATATTTATCAAAAATTAGGCATCCGAAATGGAGAAACTACTCCTGATGGCATGTTTACTTTAAAAACGGTGGAGTGCTTAGGCGCTTGTGGTTATGCACCTATGATGCAATATGGAAAAACGTACAGAGAACATTTGACGCCAGAAAAAATAGACGCGATAATAGAAACTTGTAGAGGCAAACAATAAAAGGTTACACTACATTTTTAATGAGAATTATGCTGTAGCGTATTTTTTGAAAAAAAAATAATGCTACAGTATGGGCGGCAGGCACGCTATCCGTTCCAATCTTTTTGCTTCAAAGCAAGCAAAAAGGATTTCCACTACTATCGTTGCCGCAATACCACGACTGGCTAAAGAAATTATACTATCCTATTAAAAAATTTCTTTTACTTCTCCCCCATCCAATATACATTTACCTAAAACAATGGCATGAATTTATTACAACCTGCAAAATGGGTTGAATTATACGGTGACTATCTACTCAAATTCGCTTTGTTTAGATTGAACGATGTTGCATTGTGTGAAGACTTAGTACAAGAAACTTTTTTAGCAGGATTGAAAGCAAGTGAAAATTTCAAAGGAGAAAGCAGTGAAAAAACATGGTTGACCAATATTTTAAAAAATAAAATCATAGACGAGTACCGCAAGAAATCTAGGTCAAAAATAACAGAGACAGAAACGCAACAAGAGGAAACTGATTTCTCAGATTTTTTTGAGAAAAATGAAAATGATTATGGTCATTGGCAAACAGAACAGAAGCCAATAGCATGGGAGAAATCCATATTGGATAAAATGGTGACCCAAGAATACTACCAAGTATTAAAAAGGTGTATGAGCAAATTACCAGAGCTCCAGTTCAATTTGATACAAGAAAAATTCTTTATAGAAAATGACCCTAAAAATATTTGTAAGAAATATAACATTACACAGTCCAACTACTGGGTTATGATTCATCGCGTCCATATTGTACTCCGAAAATGTATAGAAATAAACTGGGTAAAATAAAATGAAAATAGTCCGCTTCATCTCCATCAGCTGCAAAGAATCAACCCAACTCAGTACCAAGAAATTGGAACAAAAATTGAGTTGGAAGGAGGCAATTCTATTACAATGTCATGTATTCATATGCACACCTTGTCGTTACTTTCAACAACAAGTAAATGCGATTCATACTTCTATTCGCAACATGATTTCAAACGACAAGATTTTAAACACCAAACTCTCAGAAGAAAAAAAAATAGACATGCAAGCCGCATTGACTAAGGCGCAGAGCGAAATCCAAACAAATTAAAATCAGTCCACTATAGCTATTTCTCTCGATTTAAAATCCATAACTACCAGCACGGCTAAACCCATATAAAATAAACTGCCAATTTTATCTGCTTCTAATAATTCACTAAAAAAATTGTTGATAAATAATGCAGCTATCATACAAAGAACCGACATGACTATTATTTTATGTTGTCGGTCTTGCAATCGATGATAGGTCTTTTGTCCAAACCAAAAAATAAAAAAAATCAATATCGCATACAATATCATAGCAGGATAACCTTGCTCAACCAGCATAAATAAAAAATAATTGTGGGTGGTGGATTTCTCTGGATTCCGACTCACCCAAGTACGAAAAGAAGTTATGGTATACGATTTATAATAATCATAAAAATTATTGGGACCAACACCAGTCCATGGGTGATCATTACACATTCTGATGGCTGCTATCCATCTATAATATCGTTCTGCCGAAGAAATATCTGTACCTTGTATCGTTGCTAATAAATGATCCATTATGGATTCGTGCATAATGGTTTTTTCAAATTGCGGTTTGAAATCCAAATACTTATTATTGGTGGACATCCACAACACACCAGCCAAAACCAAACCCATAAAGGATAACATGGCGATATGTGCTATTTTCCATCGAACACAAACATAGATGCATGCCGCAAATACAACCCCCATCCATGCTGCGCGCGAGTAAGAAAAATAAGTAGCGATCAATAATATTGCCAAACAACCAACAGCAATCATCCATTGCATACTCAATTTGCGAGACAATAATAATGCCCCAAAACAGATAGGAACTATACAGGAAAGCATAGAACCATACATGACATGATTCATAAAAAATGGTTGTAAAGGATCATGTACATCTTCAAATCGAAATCCCAAAGCACTATATCGCACTAAAATAATTACCGCAATAATGGATAATATGATAATGATTAATTGCGAGGAACGGATGATGACTTTTGTTTGGCGAAATAATAAGATGGGCAAAAATAGAAATGGAATTAAGAACCAAACTTTCTTCGCTAAATACTTACTAGAAAAAAGCGGTTCTGGAGAAAAGACCACACTCACTGCAGTCCAGGCAAAGGATAATAATACAATGATGACTATTGGGTGACTTACTATTTTCCGAAACGAGATGCTTGTATGATTAATTAATGCAATGAAAATAAATAAAGCAGTCAACAACAACATCAGCGGCACATCTGGAAAATCTAAATTGATATGCGCTTTGTCTTGTAAATTGAGGGAAAGAGGCAAAGAAAGAACAAGGAGATAAAATGGAATTCGAATATCCTTTATCGAAAGAATCAAGATGCATAAAGGAATGGGAAGCAAACAAACTATTGGTTGATTTAATAATAAACCAAGCACCAATAAACAAATAGATACGAATGCACCTACCATAAATTGAAATTTGGTATTTTGCCAATCGACCAATACCATGGTTTAGATCATTTTCGCTTTATGGCTACTAAATATATCAATGATAATAGCCATTAGTAATCCTACAAATAATGCAGCAAAAAAAGCAGTGATCACATTTAGCGTTCTGAAAGGACCTGCTTTCGCACCAAATGGTACAGCCCATTGCGTGACATGAATCATTGGGAATCCATCAAACTTAGCTGTTTTAAATTCACTGGCTAATGAAGAATATTTTGCTCTATCCATCGCCAATTTATCTTTCATTTCCTCAACATTTTGCACTTCTTCCAAACCTTGTGCATACGCCAACCCACTTCCATGGGCTGTAGATGAAATTAAATTTTTGCGACTCGGTGCAACCAATTCATACATATTATATTTCACACGTAAATTCACTAAAGAGTCGGTATAGACTGCAAGCTCTTTACTGATGGAATCTTTGCGCGTATCGATTGCCAAAGACAATTGCGTATTGATATGGATATAGAGTTCTCTAATTTGTTGGTCTACCCTATTCATGGCTTCATTCACGACATCCGAAGCGAGTTTGCTATCTTCATCGGTGAAGTTCACTTCTAAATGTTTAAACCCAGAACGCGTGACAGAAAAATTCTTCATAAATCGCTTATACGTTTTCTGAGCCGCATTTTTTTGTGACGAATCAATTTTATAATGTTTTTGGATTTCATATTTACCAATCAAGTAGGAAATAACATTGGACGAATTGGCTATAACATAAGCCCTGTCGACTTCATTTTCGCCACCAAACATGTCTATCCAATCTTGGTTTTCAGCTCTAAACAAATTAATTCGTCCGCTAATCACAGCAGAAGCAGGAAAAAAAGCTCCGTAAGCTCTATAAAAATTTGGCTGAAACACAAAGTACAATCCAGTAATTAATGCTGCAGAAAAAGCAAAACCCAATAGATATTTTTTCCAACGAATACCGATTCGAACTACATCAAAAAGGTCAAATTTAAATTCTTGTTGTTCCATGCATTATTTAATTGAGCGGCAAATATAAGGTTTCACACTTTGAATAGAATAAATAATAAGTATTCATCCAAGTCCAATCCCGATGTTAAGCTAATCCATTACCGTTTGACGAAATCCATAATCGTTTTTTTATCCCACAATTTAATACCATACACCAAAATAATAAACAAGATTATATTGCTCATTACAGCCATCAATATAGGTATGCTCAAATAAATCATACCAATATTGGTGCTTAATAGCAAAACAAAAAACAGAGCAAATTGCGCTATCCATTTTACTTGAATTTGCAAATTCATTTTTTTAATACTTTGATACATATACAAAAATGCCAAAAGCCATTGCACGAGACAAGATACCCAAGCACTTGCTTCTGAACCATACATCGGAACTAGACAAACATTCAAACCTATACTAATAATACAACCGACACATGCTATTTTAATGAGCAAAACAATATTACCATTTGCAGTTAATAAAGTGGAAAAAACATACATCAAACAATAGGCAGGAAAACTGGCGATGATAAACAGGTAAGTCTCTTGCAAATGTTGACTCCCATCATGATATAAAAGCTGCATTATATGTTGCTTGTAAGCCATACTGAAAGCAACTATACCCAATGAAATTGGCAACAAAATATGGATGCTTGTCTTGATGATATTATTCAACGAAGTCCTATTGATTATCATTCGAGAAAACATAGGCAATAGAATGCCAGCAAATAAAACTCCTAACATATTTACGGCATCTAAAATTCGATATGCCGCTGAGTAATAACTATTTTCTGTTGCACCTTTCATACGTTCTAAAATCAATGTATCACTTCGCATGTGTATACTCATCAACAAAATCAGCAATGCATAAGGCAAACTTTGTTTACCTAATTTCATCATTTCTTTTGCAGAAAATAAATGGAAATGGATTTTTGTATATCGACGAATGGTAATCACCAAAGCGGCAGTAATCGCAATCAGATACGCGATGATTTGGCTATATACAAACCATTCAATTTTAAAAAGAGATTTGTAATTGTGTGAAAATAATAAGACCGAACAAATGAGGATCATAATTATTTTATCCAACACAGACAATAATGCATCCAATTTAAAATCATGATGTGCAGAAATATTACTTCGCAGATATTGCAGGAAAGAATTTAGCAATTGCATCACCCCAAGCCAAATCAATAAATGCAATGCCTGTCCTGAATAACCAAACACATAAGCCATGATAAAGATGACTATCAAATAAAGTATGGATAAAATACCCTTTGCCATTATCATATTGGGCAAAGCATACATCATTTGACTTTGATCGGAAGCAATATTTTTATTGTTAAAATTCGTAATGCCAAGATCCAGTAGAATATTGAAAATAATAGTCAGACTAAGCAATGCACCGTACAATCCATAAGCCTCATGGCCTACAGTCAATTGCACATTTCGATCTATTACAAATATCCAAACTGGTTTGACCAATACATTGAGCAATACCGTAATGAGTATATTGGATAAGAAATACTTTTTATGCATGAATATGTAAATGTAATCATTCGGTTTTTTAATTGAAATGGAAAGTTTGGAATAGGAAAAGTTATACTGAAGAGAATAAATTATTGCCAATAATTTCTAAAACTATTTCTTTCGTATGAACAATAAAGCAAACGCTATACCTTCTCAACACTTACGGCAGTACCGTATGCCAACACTTCTGTAACTCCCGCCATAACTTCGTTCGCATCATATCGCATATTAATAATGGCATTGGCCCCTAATTCTTCTGCATTTTGTATGAGTAAATCGTAGGCTTCCTGACGGGCACGTTCACAAAGGTTGGCATAGATAGATATTTTACCACCAAACAAGGTTTGTAAACCTCCAATAAAATTACCACCTATTCCGCGCGAACGAACAGTGATACCTCTTACAATACCAAGATGTTTGGTAATTGTATAACCTTCTAAATGAGTGCTTGTTGTAACTATCATGGATATTTTTTTCCAAGATTACGATTAATATTTCAAAGACATAAAAAAGATGTATTCCATTTCAATACCATTCAGAATGAAAAATCTAAATTAAACCCGCCAATTCTAAAATCCTGATAATCCTGATTCAGACATACTAAAGTATAAATAAGAAGTGAAACTAATCTGAGGCACTTCAAATTTTCCAACATTAAAATCTGTACATTTGCCCCACAAATATTTAGGCTATGTTACATACGATTGAAGAGGCTATTGAAGATATAAAATTGGGTAAACTCATCATAGTAGTGGATGATGAAGATCGTGAGAATGAAGGCGATTTTTTAACTGCTGCACGCAATGCCACGCCGGAAGTCATTAATTTTATGAGCAAGGTTGGTCGAGGATTAATTTGTACGCCATTAGATGGATCCTACTGCGATCGTTTGGAACTCAATATGATGGTAAAAACAAATACAGAACTACACCAAACGCCATTTACTATTTCAGTTGATTTACTAGGCCATGGTTGTACAACAGGCATTTCGGCGCAAGATAGAAGCAAGACAGTGCAAGCCTTAATTCATTCCGATACGAAACCTAGTGATTTAGCTAAACCCGGACATATTTTCCCATTACGTGCTCGCAAAGAAGGTGTATTACGCAGAGCAGGACATACCGAAGCCGCTGTAGATTTAGCAAGACTTGCCGGTTTCGAGCCAGCTGGTGTCATTGTAGAAATAATGGACGACAATGGCGATATGGCAAGGCTTCCACGCTTGATGGAAATTGCTGCAGAACATCAACTTAAAATAATCTCTATCGCCGATTTAATCGCTTACCGTTTAAAAACTGAAATCCTTATTCGAGAAGAAATCAGAGTGAATATGCCAACCAAATATGGCGACTTTGAATTAATTACCTTCAGAAATATTGAAACCAATGAATTACACCATGCCTTAAAAAAAGGCAATTGGGAATTGGGAGATCCTGTATTATTGCGTGTACATAGTTCTTGCTTTACAGGCGATATACTGCATTCTTTAAGATGCGATTGTGGAGAGCAATTACATGTCGCCATGCAAATGGTACAAGACGAAGGACAAGGCTTAGTATTATACATGAATCAAGAAGGTCGTGGTATTGGATTACTCAACAAATTGAAAGCGTATAAATTGCAAGAAGAAGGTATGGATACGGTTGAAGCCAATCTAGAACTCGGATTTGAAATGGATGAAAGAGACTATGGAATTGGGGCTCAAATATTACGCCACCTACAAGTTTCCAAAATTAAACTCATCACCAACAATCCGCGTAAACGTGCTGGTTTAATGGGTTATGGCTTAGAGATTGTAGACAATGTGCCAATAGAAATGCTTTCTAATCCTCATAACGAACATTATTTAAAAACAAAACGAGATAAATTAGGACACGAAATCATGCGCTAATTATTCAAAATAAATTTTTGTATTGCAAGCAGAATTTTATTCCCAATCCCCGTTCAATTTCAATACTTTTTCGATCACATCTCTTACGCAACCTTTTCCTCCAGCAAAAGGAGAAATATATTTTGAGATGGCTTTTATTTCCGGACATGCATCGGATGGGCAGCAAGGTAAAAACACTTGTTGCATCGGATGAAGATCTGGCATATCATCCCCCATGTATAATGTATTTTGCAATACTAAATTTGTTGCGTTTACTAATTCATGTAATTTATCCAGTTTAGCTGAAATACCTAAATGAATATCTTGAATACCCAAGCCCAATAAACGCTTCTGAATTCCTTCTCCTTTAGCTCCCGAAATAATAGAAATAGTATATCCTTTTTTAATGGCAAGCTGCATGGCATAACCATCTTTAATATGCATAGTTCTTAATAACACACCATCTGCATTTACCAACAAAGAACCGTCCGTAAGTACACCATCAATATCCAAAATAAAATGTTTAATACTACTAAACGGTTGAAGAACATTCATGAATTAATCGTTTTATTTATTTTCTACACCATCATTATATGTGATATTTTTAAACGACTTCCCATTTGCCTCATACCGTTTCCATACGCCGTTTTTATACCCATTTTTATATTCTCCTTCTTCGGCAAGTTGGCCTTTCTCATCAAACTCCTTCCACCAGCCAGTTTGACCACCCATAGTATACTGCCCCATTTGTATCACAATTCCCTTTTCATTGTAGAGAATCGCACTACCATTTAAATTACCATCGGTGTAATCATATTCAATCGCCTTATTTCCATTTACATAATACCAAATAGTGGTTCCTTCGCGTTTACCCATTTTCATTCGCCCACTTTCTTGCAATCCCCCATCAGAAAAATAAATTTTCTTAAATCCATTTTCTACACCATCCGTATAATAAATTTCTTTACTGATACGAGCACCTTTAAAATAAGCTCTGTAAGGTCCATTCAGTTGTCCATCCTTGTATGTAGACATTTCTTCAACATAACCATCTAAACCTATTTTCAGGATATTACCATTCAGCTTTCCATTTCTATAGGCAGAGGTAAAAGCTGGGAAGCCATTCGGATGAAAAATAGTCCAAACACCATCTAGTTTTTTATTTTTTACATATCCTTCTTCCACTACTTTTCCATCCTTATCAATCAATTGTAACATATCAAAACCATTCATTGTGGTCTTAATGGTATCCAAATGTTGAATGGGCATCCTTTTTTCTTGAGAAAAAGAAGTTAGGCCACTTAATAGAAGCGGAATAAATAATAGTGTTCGCATAGAACTTAAAGGAATAAAATAGAAGGAGACGAATTGTTTAAAGATGCATGCGGTCTTTCTTGCTTAAAAGTTGTTCCACTGTTTCCACATACATTTCATCAGGTATACAACAATCTACTGGACAAACCGATGCACATTGTGGTTCCTCATGGAAGCCTTGACATTCTGTGCATTTATCTGGAGAAATATAATAAACATCATCTGCAACTGGTGCTTGTTTCGCATTCGCATCAATGGTAGTTCCATTCATCAATGCATAAGGGTCTTTTACGGTTGTTCCATCTGCCATTGCCCATTCTACACCACCTTCGTAAATCGCATTGTTAGGACATTCTGGTTCACAAGCACCACAATTAATACATTCATCTGTAATTTTAATAGCCATAGTTTATAATTTTTAAAATTTAGTATGTAAATATAAAATGATTGTTGGAATTTCGTGACGAATTAGAAAATAAATCTAAAAAACAAATATGATTAGTGATCGCATTGAACTTTTATTGAAATTGAAAAATTATATTCTTGAAAATGACACCACTTTTCAAGAAGTGAAACTACAGGCAGAGCGCATGAATGGATGGTTTACACAAGCATTTATCCAAACGGCATTGGATACGATTTGCCACAACTATCTGGAAGAAAGTGAGCTTATTGTTTTTGCATCCCAAATCATTCCTGTAGAAGAAAAGAAGGCACAAATGAAAATTGGCATTACCATGGCGGGCAATATTCCCTTGGTTGGCTTTCATGATTTTTTATGTGTATTCCTCAGTGGGCATCCACAATGCATCAAACTTTCTACGAAAGATGAAGTGTTGCTCAAGCATTTTATTTTAAAATTACAGGAATGGGATTCGAGTTTGAAGGAGTCCATTTTTTTATCAGATTTTTTAAAAGGATGTGACGCTTACATTGCCACAGGCAGCAATAATTCCGCTCGATATTTTGAAAAATATTTTACCAATTATCCACATATCATTCGCCGAAATCGAAGCTCAGTAGCTATTCTAACTGGGGAAGAAACTACTGAAGAATTACTTGCACTTGCTGATGATATCTATATGTATTTTGGCTTGGGCTGTAGAAATGTCACCAAAATTTATGTTCCCAATGGATATTCCTTTGAGCCATTATTGCAAGTATTTAAAAAATATGAAACATTACAACACCATAATAAATACAGAAATAATATCGATTATAATTTAGCTGTTTTTATTCTGAACCAACAATATTATATGAGCAATGATAGTTTGTTGATGATTGAAAATGATTCAATTTTTTCTGCAATTGGTGTACTTCATTATTCAGTCTACACAGAACTTCAACCAATTCTTGAATCCTTACAAACATCACCTGATGTGCAAGCCATTATTGGTAAAGAATTTATCCCATTTGGCAAAGCGCAATCACCATCATTATTTGATTTTGCAGATGGAGTTAATACCATTGAATTCTTGAATGGACTTTAAATTATTTTTAAATAGTATCATAAATTAATATGGAAGATTTTAATAGAATAAACGCACACCAGCTTAAAATTATTGAAGAAATTAAAACCAGTTGATTCAAACATTTGGGTGAACAAATGGAGTTTATTTCTTTAGCAACTTTTGGCAATAGGTTAGATGAGAAATGACAACTTACTTGCTGTCACAAATAATAATATTTTGGTAATAGATAGCCATCTTGGCACTATTCTTCAAAATACATACGTCGATAGTATTTGGGATTTTTTCTTACACAATAATTTAGGAATAATATTTAACGATGAGGAGTTATCAGTATTCGGAATAATGGTAGGTGATGGAAATAAAGTAAACATTGATGGGTGGAAATTACAAGTTGATTATCCATATTGGCCAGATGCAATTGTCAAATTATATGAGCCAACAATTATAAATAATTCGGGAAATTCTATTATCTCAACTGGCAAAATTTTAAAATTAAGAGAAATTGGTTATTATGATTTGAAATGTGGTTTTTCAAATAAAAATAAATGATTCTGTCGAAGTCTGCCACAACGTAAGCTGGTTATGTAGCTACTAGTTTACTTTGTATTCTAAACTAAGAATATGAACATACTAGATTTCAGTACACTCTACACTGACAATGAAAGTTGTATAACCCATTTCCGAAAAGAAA
>CANJRV010000080.1 GCA_947476825.1 Bacteroidota bacterium
TAAACTTCATAAATCACTGGATGAAGTAAGCCAATTCATATCTAATGAAATCAAAACCCTTACCAAAGAAAGCATTAGAACTACTTGCGCATTTAGTTATATTTTTGCAGAACTAAATTGGACCATGTAATAAATATAATTGGTATTAGCCCTCTCTTCAATTTCACTTATGCTGCAAATGAAGTAGCGCTTGATTTTCATTCAATCGTTATTGTGATTTACTATTCAATGCTAATCCTCGTTTACAACATTTATTATTTTACTATTATTTTTATTATTTTTATTTGAAAAATCAAGTTAAAGACATTAGTTTTACACTTTAAGCTAGAATTATTTAGGGGGTAGAAAAATATGGTTTATTTCAATGGATTATATTTTGGAGTCTAAAAGATATTTTTTAGTTTATTATTTTATTTCTTAACAATTAATACTGTAAACATGAAACACAAAAATGCTACCAAAACTATGAGATTCCTTCTCGCTTTCTTCATACTCATTTTTGGAGCAGGGAATGGATTTTCTCAATCCGTAATTAATGTCATAATGAAGAATGTGGCAAGTCCCAACCCAAATAAAGTGACTTTTGAAATTTGGCTTGAAAATGCCTCTGCTGGTGCTAATGCTTCTGATGTATTATCCTTACAAAGTTTTCAATTTAGCTTCGGTTTTAATGCGGCTGTAGCTAATGGCGGAACTATTACGCCTTCACTTGAAGCAGGCAATTCTGCTTGGTCAGTTGTAGGTCAACAAACACCAGCAATAACGTCTACAAATATTTTTAATGTTGCCAGTTTAGGTACAGGATTGAATTTCTTTAGGCTAGCAGCTGCTACAGCAAGTGCACCTGCAACTGTTATTCCTACTACCGCAAATGGAGGTATACGGTATGCAACTTTTGCGTTTACCAATTCAGTAGCTTTTGCAACTGGTACTCCATTTAACTTCTTGTTTAATACAACTGTTTCTACAAATGGCAGAGTAAAGACGCAAGTTAATGCCTACCTAGGCGCTTTAACCTTAGGTGCTGCTTGGAATGATCCTGCTCAAACAGTAGCAGCAACAGGATATCCTACTTCTAGATTATTAGTTGTGACTGCACCTGCTTTTCAAATTGGAAGTAGTAATGTTTGCGCTACTACTGCAACTGCTAGTAATATTGTAAACCCAGTATGTCCAAATGGAACTGGTTCTGCAACAGTTACTTTAACACCAACACCAACTACTACAACAGGTACTTATACAATTAACGGAGGAGCTAGCCAAACTTGGTCAAGTAATCCATTTACTGTAACTGGTTTGCCAATTGGTTCAAACACAATTTCCGTTACAAGTGCAACTTGTACAACACCTGCTACAGGAACAATCACTATCACAGGTTCTACAACACCATTAACCAATACTACAAATGCAACAGCATGTGATACTTATACTTGGAGTGTAAATAGCCAAGTGTATACAACTAGTGGAACCTATACAGCAACATCCACGAATGGTTCAGGTTGTACAGTCACAGAAACTTTAATTTTAACCATTAATAATAGCAGTACTTCTAGTGTTTCCGCAACTGCTTGCGATACCTACACTTGGTCATGCAATGGAACTGTTTATACCACAAGTGGTGCCTATACATGTACTTCATTAAATGCAGCAGGTTGTACAAACACAGCTACATTAAATTTGACAATCAATAATAACACTACTTCGAATTCTTCAGCAACAGCTTGTGATACTTATACTTGGTCATGCAACGGAACAACTTACACAACAAGTGGTGCCTATACATGTACTTCATTAAATGCATCAGGTTGTACAAATACGGAGACTTTAAATTTGACTATCAATAATAGCACAACTTCAAGTTCTTCTGCAACGGCTTGCGATACCTATACTTGGTCTTGTAATGGAACAACTTATACAGCAAGTGGCGCATATACATGTACTTCATTAAATACTGCAGGTTGCACAAATACAGAGACTTTGAATCTGACAATTAATATTAGCACAACTTCAAGCTCATCTGCTACATCTTGTGATACATATACATGGTCATGCAATGGTACAACTTATACAGCAAGTGGTGCCTATACATGTACTTCTTTAAATGCATCAGGTTGTACGAATACAGAGACTTTAAATTTAACAATCAATACTAGCTCAACTTCAAGTTCATCTGCAACTGCGTGTGATACATACACTTGGTCATGTAATGGAACAACTTATACAGCAAGTGGTGCCTATACATGTACTTCTTTAAATGCATCAGGTTGTACCAACACAGAGACTTTAAATTTAACAATCAATACTAGCTCAACTTCAAGTTCATCTGCAACAGCTTGTGATACATATACTTGGTCATGTAATGGAACAACTTATACTGCAAGTGGTGCATATACATGTACTTCTTTAAATGCATCAGGTTGTACCAATACAGAGACTTTAAATTTAACAATCAATTCTAGCTCAACTTCAAGTTCATCTGCCACAGCATGTGATACTTATACTTGGTCTTGTAATGGAACAACTTATACTGCAAGTGGTGTATATACATGTACATCATTAAATGCAGCAGGTTGTACCAATACTGAGACTTTAAATTTGACAATCAATACTAGCACAACATCAAATTCATCAGCCACAGCATGTGATACATATACTTGGTCATGTAATGGAACAACTTATACTGCAAGTGGTGTATATACATGTACATCATTAAATGCAGCAGGTTGTACAAATACTGAGACATTAAATTTGACAATTAATAATAGCACTACTTCAAGTACATCTATTACAGCTTGTAATTCATATACTTGGTCATGTAATGGAACAACATATACAGCGAGTGGTGCTTATACTTGTACATCATTAAATGCAGCAGGTTGTACGAACACAGAGACTTTGAATTTAGCAATAAATAATACCACAACGTCAAGTTCTTCTATTACGGCTTGTAATTCTTACACATGGTCTTGCAACGGAAATACTTATACCACAAGTGGTTCCTACACTTGTACAACTACTAATACATCAGGTTGTATTAATATCGAAACATTAAATTTGACAATAACAGCGCCAACTTCTACTAGTACATCAGCAACAGTATGCGATACATATACTTGGTCTTGTAATGGAACAACTTACACAATAGGTGGCACTTATACCTGTACTTCATTAAATGCAGGAGGTTGCACCGATACGGCGACCTTGAATTTGACAATCAACAATAATACTTCTGCAAGTTCAACAGCATCAGCTTGTGATACATATACATGGTCATGCAACGGAACAACTTACACAATAAGTGGCGCCTATACATGTACTTCATTAAATGCAGCAGGTTGTACAAATACAGAAACATTAAATTTGACTATCAATAACAGTTCAACAAATACATCTAATGTAACTGCTTGTGATTCATATACTTGGTCATGTAATGGTATAGGTTATGTTTCAACAGGTACATATACATGTACGTCTATGAATGCTGCTGGTTGTTTACATACTGAGGTTTTAAATTTAACTATCAATAACAATACAACTTCAACATTAACAGCGGCTGCGTGCGGAACTTATACTTGGTCATGCAATAACGTAACTTATACTACATCTGGCACTTATACTTGCACTTCTTCAAATGCAAATGGTTGTGTTAACACAGCTACATTGAATTTGACTATCGGTACAAATACAAGTGTTACCAATATTTCTGAGACTGCGTGTAACACCTATACTTGGTCTTGTAATGGTAATACCTATACGGCTTCTGGTCTGTATACTTGTGTAATCGTAGATCCAAATAATGGTTGCACTGCAACAACAAATCTAAATTTGACTATCACAAGTGCAACATCAAATACTACCACTGCAAGTGCTTGTGATTCTTACACATGGTCTTTAAGTGGTGCGGTTTATACATCAACAGGTTTATATACCTATACCACGATGGGTACTGGTGGTTGTGTCCATACTGAAATATTGGATTTGACAATTAATAATAGTGTTAATACTTCGGTTGTGGTTTCAGCATGTGCTACTTATACTTGGGGACTTAATGGGGTGACTTATACAGCTTCAGGTACATATACTTATACAGGCTTAACAGCAGCAGGTTGTACTGAAATAACTACATTGAATTTGACTATTTCAACTGGAACTGCG
Organism: Bacteroidota bacterium; assembly: GCA_947476825.1. Classification (GTDB taxonomy): domain Bacteria; phylum Bacteroidota; class Bacteroidia; order Chitinophagales; family Chitinophagaceae; genus OLB11. The sequence goes on from CANJRV010000080.1 coordinate 4,156, forward strand.
GTAACAGGCATAAACGTAACAAATATTACTGGTGTATCAGCTACATTGAATTGGGATCCTATTTCAGGAAATGGTTGGTATCAAGTTCGTTACAGACCTACAACTGCATCTGTTTGGACAGTTGCAACACAAGGCGCACCTGCGGTTTCCAAAAACATAATTGGATTATTGTATTCTACTTCTTATGAAGTTCAAATGAGATCTTTCTGCTCTCTTTCATTCGTTGGACCTTGGAGTTCTAGTGTATTCTTCACTACATCAAGTTCTTGTAATACACCTAGTGGATTAGCCGTTTCAGGTGTAACTGGTGCCTCCGCTACCGTAAACTGGAATGCAATGACAAATGCAGGATTTTATAAAGTAAGATATAAACCAGCAACATCATCTGTATGGATTGTTGGTACTACAACACCGAATACTAAATTGTTGACTGGTCTTATTTCAGGTACATTATATGATGTTCAAGTTGCTACATCTTGTTCTGGTATTACAAGTGCATATTCTTCAACTGTTCAATTTACAACAAATGCGCCTTGTGGCACACCTTCTGGAATTAATGCTTTCTTGATTACAAATACAACAACAAATTTGAACTGGACGCCAGTAAGTGGTGCTACTTATTATGGTACAAGATATAGAGCAACAACTTCTTCTACTTGGATTAATGGTTCGAATGCAACTCCATCTAAAAATATTACTGGATTGCTACCTGCAACACAATATGAAATACAAATAACTGCATATTGTGGTTCATCAACTCCTGGTGCATATACCCCTTCATATGTTTGGACAACTGCAAATGGCGTACCTCCAGTAGCTAATGGTGGTAACAAAATTATCAGTACTGAACCAGAAGCAGTAGTAAGCAATATCAATATTTATCCGAATCCTACATCAGATGTTTTGAATATCGATTTAACTGCAACAGAAGCACAAACTACTACTATAAAAATCTTAGATTTAAGTGGACGTTTAATTAAACAAGTACAAATGAAATCTGAAAAAGGTGTAAATCCTATGAGTATTAGTTTAGCTGAATTGGCAAATGGAATATATGCTTTACAAGTTTACGAAAATGATTCTATGACTCATGTAAGTAAAATTGAAAAGAAATAATATAACAAGTTAATAAATGAAAAATGCCTCTAGAAATAGGGGCGTTTTTTTTGGGATCCTATTGTAATGATATCCTGAAGTTTTTCAAATGGAGTGCATAGACCACTCATTTCCCTTTCCTGTTTTTTTAGGGTAAACTAGACTTCGTAAAACTGGCAATTAAGGGTTGTGAAAAGGAGGTTTTTCTCCTGTAGAAATTTATAGGTTGCTAGAAAAGGCTTTGTTATAGGCTATACTAAACATGTTATGAATGGAATTATTTTTAATTGCAGATGTATTGCGGCAACGATAGATCGAAAAGCCCTTATTCCGCTGTTTGAGCGGAAACGGATCCTGACGTTTATTGTTAGGACGTGCGTGCCGCCCTAAACTCTACAATAAATTTAGTTTGAACAGGTTATAATAGCATTCTAAATTAATGTGAGCCAAATTAATTCACCCAATTCTTCTCCTCTTGAATAATATGATGTAATTCTACTTTTACATTGTATTTTTCCTGTATATGCTTCGCCATGCTATCTGCACTGTACACAGAACGATGTTGCCCACCGGTACATCCAAAATCAATACATAAGTATTCAAAATCCCTCGCAATATAATCTTCAATTGAAATGTCTACTAATTGTTGTGTATGGGCAATAAATTCTGGCATACGAGTTTTCATTTCTAAAAAATCAATCACTGGTTTGTCACGACCTGTTAGTTTCTTATATTCTTCAAATCGCCCTGGATTCAATATTCCGCGGCAATCAAATACAAATCCACCATTGTTGCCAGTATCATCATTAGGAATTCCTCTTTTATATGAAAAACTATTGATGCGTACGGTTAATTTTGTTTCATCATTCGCTTTTAAGGGTTCGAATTTTTGTATAAAAGTAGGTTGTGCTAGTTGTTGAATAATAGAATACAAAACAGGATATTCGGGTAAAGCGTATAATGCTAACCATTGCTGAATATTAGATAATCCCTGTGGAATACTAGACAAAAAGTGAGCGCGCTTTTGTATCAATCCGCGAAAACCATATGCACCCATTACTTGTAATAAACGTACTAAAACAATTTTAGCATAATTGGAATCGAACACATCATTATCCAATGCGATTTCATTTTTGACAATTGATTTATAATACGCATACAAGGATTGTTTCCATTCATTAGGTAGTGCAGCTTTTGCTTGCCATAATAAAGAAGCAATATCATATTGTAATGGTCCCTGCATGCCTCCTTGGAAATCAATAAAATGAGGTTCTTCATTTAATATCATAATATTCCTTCCTTGGAAATCTCTAAACATAAAATGTTGTGGTATTATTCCCTCTATTTCTAGGCTTAATTTTTCACATTCAGTCTGAAAGGCAACTTTGTCATAAACAATGGATTGCAAATCCATAAAATAGTATTTAAAATACTGTAAATCCATGTACACAGCTGTCTTACCAAATCTAGGAGAAGCCATGCATTGTGTATAGTCTATATCCTTAGAAGCAACAATTTGCATCTTGACTAAATTATGTATTGATTTTTCATAGTAACTTTTAACTTGTTCGGTATGTCCTTGTTGTAGTACTTTATCGAGTAAGGAGAAATCGCCTAAGTCATCTTGTATGTAGGACCTTCCATCGTCGCTAACGGCGATAATTCTTGGAACGGGAATTTGTTGTTGGCTAAAATAATTAGAGAAATAAATAAAGGAGGCATTCTCCTTCTTATTTTCATTTTCACAAACAATGAATGAACCTTCTTTTGTAATTATTCTAGTGTATTGCCTGTCAGAGCCAGCTTTGGCAAGTGGTATGATATGTAAAATATTATTTTCTCCAAAGTAATTCTTGACAAATTGATGCATGATGCAAATATAAAAAAAAGAGGCGCACAAATTGTGCACCCCTTTCTGATAAATAATAATTTGAATTATTTTGTAACTACAAATTTCACTTGTTTGCTACCTGCATCTGTTTTGATATTTACAAAATAAGTACCAGCAGCTAATTTGTTGGTGTTATAAGTATATACATCAGAGATTACATTATTTTTTGTAGAATTTGCTACAGTTTTACCTGTAATATCTACTAATGTGTAAGTAACCTTAGAAGAAGAGGCATTTAATTGTACAGATATGTTTACGATATCTGAAGTAGGATTAGGATAAACGTTTACATTACCGTTGAATGATATGTCATTAGTTGATTCAGTAAGATTAGTATTCATATGTAACACTAGAGAAGGAGAACCTGCATTTGCAAATCCGCCACTGAACATAGTACCACCAGAAAGTAAATTATTACCATCTCCATGTCTAAAACTTAAGTTAGCAGAATAATCTGAATAGTAATCTGCACCATAAGCAAAACCAGCTGTTCCACCAGGGATATCAGCATGTAGCCAATATTTTGTATTTGGATCTAATTTAATTAATGAACCAGGAGAAACTGAATTGGATAAATCCATAGTAACCAATTGGCCTGTAATAGGGAATACTTCTGCAAGAGTGAATATGTGCGAAGCAGTTGCTACATCATCTAATTCTGTTGCATCTGTGATACGACCATTACCATCATTGTCTGTCCATTTAGATAAAGTTACGATTAATTCTTGGCCATCATAAGTTGAATCGTCAATTACATCACGCATGGCAATAAACTGTACTTTCTTTGCAGAATACCCACCGTTACGGATATATAATATTGGTCCCCATTGTGAAGCTGCAGAAACATTAACATAGCTATTTACTACAGGTCGGTTATTGGCAAAATCATATTCACATTTAGAATAAATAGAATCAGATATAGCATAGTTGTAAGACCAATTATTATTTAATCTTGCTAAACCAACTTCACCATCAGGAACAGTATTTATCGTGCTTGTAACGCGATACAATCCCTTTGCTTCATCATTCATATCAAATGAATCTAATTCAGTGATAAAGTTAGGAATAGAATCAAGAGAAGTTAATGGAGTTGCAAAAAATGAATTTCCTTCAGTAGAATCTTTATGAGCCCATGTACCACCTGTAAAAGAAGATTTATAATCTAATACTCCTTTCATGTGTAAAGTATCCCAAGAGTTAACTCCGAAGTTATAAATTTGAGCACCAACAAAAACGCTGAAACTATCGTCGATAGCACCATCAGTTTGGTGTTTAGGCATACATTTTCCCAAAGGCATAACTGGACTATCATTCATATAGCCAATATCAATTGGGTTTGTAATTGGATCATATCTCCAAGCAGTTAAGGACACACTTACAGGTACTGCTGCATCAATTTGTGTTTTGATTGCATTACCATCTGCAGTTGTAATCATGACAACTGGAATTTCTACTGTACCACCGCTAGCACCTGCACCCATACCTGCAACGCCTAATAAATTATTTACGATGATAACACCACGTGCACCAGCGTTTTGTGCAGCCAATGCTTTTGCACCGAATTCACAACCACCTCTAAAAATAAGCGCAAAATGACCAGTAAAATAACCTGGCGCAAATGCAGTACAGCCGTTCATATTGGCTGGATCATATTTTACTGGAAAACCTTCCCATGTAGAATCTATGCTAGTTCCCCATGGTGATGTTGCTGAAGTAGAGTCTATTTCAGTAATAATTTTGTAGCCCTGAATACTTGCTGGGGCATCTACTCTAAAACTAGAGCGTCGTACTGTCTGTGCTTGCGTAAAGTTTGATAGAAGTACCAAACCCACTACTAACAATAGCGATAAAGAATGTGTAATTTTTTTCATGTTTAAATCGTTTTAATAATTTTCTCAAATGTAAAACAATAATTTGTGAATTCTAATTAAGGTAATATAGAATTTTTTTTATTTTAAAAATTGTTATTAGAAAGACCTATTGATTTTAGAAAAAGCCTTAGAAATCTCTTTCTTTTATATGGAAGAAGGAATAATTGTGTACTAATTTTATCTTGCAAATTAGAATTTGGGGACCTATTCTGATAACAAAGCACTTCGTTAAAAAAGCATTTGTTGGAATGAAAAGGCGGACTTGTATGCTTGTTTAATTTTTCTGCATAAAACAAGAATTGTACATTTACCAGCATGAAAATTTGTACGAAACTTCTCCTCATTTATTTACTCTTGGGTATGGAAATGTCGTTTGCACAAACGATAAGTCGTGGACCCTATTTAAATATGGCAGCGCATGCTTCCATTATCATTCGTTGGCGAACAAATATTCCTTGTAATTCTGAAATACATTATGGGCTTACAAAAAATGCATTGAATAGCGTGGTCATCAACAATGCGAATGTAATAGATCATAGCATCATGTTGAGCGGGCTGCAAGCAGATACAAAATATTTTTATGCCGTTGGTGCTTCTGGAAGTATTATACAAGGCAGCGCAGAAAATTATTTTACCACTTCGCCAATTGCCTCTGCAAGCTATAATAAGCCTATACGTTTTTGGGCTATGGGTGATATGGCTAAGCAAACACAACAGGAAATTGATGTTCGCGAAGCTTTTAAAAAATATGTTGATACTAACCAAGTTCGTGGTTTTATTCTTTTGGGTGATAATGCATATAACAGTGGCTTTGATGCCGATTATCAACTTGGATTTTTTAATTATTTTCAAAACGATTTACTCAAGCATATTCCTATTTGGCCCGTCTTAGGAAATCATGATTACAACAATGATCTGTCTTTGCGCCAAACCCATGCCATATCTTATTTGGATATTTTTACCCTTCCAGAAAATGGAGAAATTGGTGGTGTTGCCTCTGGTACAGAGAGATATTATTCTTTCAATTATGGGAATGTTCATTTTGTCCATTTAGATTCTTACGGCTTGGAAAATGTTAGCGGAAATTACTATGGACTTGCCGATACATTGTATTCGCCACAAGTGAATTGGTTACGTAGCGATTTAGCAGCGAATCAAATGCCGTGGACAATAGTTTGTTTTCATCACCCTCCATATTGTATGGGTACACATAATTCAGATAATGAAATGGACCTAGTATATATACGTACTCATCTTACGCCAATTTTAGAAAGATATAATGTGGATCTTGTTTTGAATGGACATTGTCATACTTATCAACGCAGTCGCATGATGAAAAATTATGTTGGTATGGAAAGTGATTTTGATCCTATAGAATTTAATCGCCAATCTACTTCTGGTAAGTACGACGGTTCCATAAATTCTTGCCCATACATTAAAAATACTGTGGTACATGAGGCAAAAGATTCTGGTATTATTTATATGGTTATAGGTTCGGGTAGTGCCGTTCCGCAAACTCCACAAGCCGCTTGGCCACATGATGCCATGTATTATTCAAATTATGCCGATAATGGTTCATTACTATTAACGGTTGAAGGATCTAGATTGGATGCAGTATGGATTAGTACCGATACCGCTGATGTTATTAAAGACAGATTTACAATCTATAAAAATCGAAAGTCTTTTGAAAAAATTATTCTCAAATTACCTGCTTCTGTAACCTTAAAAGCAAGTTGGAATTCACCAAATAGTTTTTCATGGAATACTGGCGAAACGACGCAAACGATGAATGCCTTAGTCACTAAGGATAGTATGTTTACAGTAACCGATTTAATGTCTTGTATTACGGATACTTTTTTAGTTGTGGATAGTGCGTCAACTTTAGGCATTATTAATACTGATGAATTGATAGTAGATTGTTTTCCAAACCCAATCACCAATAAATTGACCATTCAACTACCCCATAGCGGAGAATATATATGTAGTTTATTCACAGAAAATGGGCAACAAGTTTTACATAGAAATTTTAGAACAAATACAAACTCTTTTACTTTAGATATAGAAAATAAGCTAGGTTCAGGCATTTACTTTATTGAATTGCAAGAAAAAAATAGACCCTTTCTTTCTAAAAAGAAAATTCTAATTGAGCAAAAATAATGTTCTAACGAATCAAAATAAGATCCCCTTTTTTCATGTGTTTTTCACCATCTGTTAAACAGTTATACCAAAACAAATAATAGTAAGTTCCAACTTGCGCTTGTTGATTTCGATAGTTTCCATCCCACCCTTTTCTAAAATCTGCAGTACTCCAAATTCTTTCGCCCCATCTATCGAAAACTTCAAAACGAATTAAGTCTATACCAGCACTGGTTGTTATTTTGAACACGTCATTCACACCATCACCATTGGGAGAAAATGCATTTGGAACAAACACTTCATCGCAACATGGACCTGGGTCAATCGTAACTGTATCATGAATAGAACAACCATGCGCATCCGTAATTTCTACAATATATTTTCCAAAAATTAAATCGGAAGCTCGTTGGGTATTTTGTGGTGGATTTGAATTCCATAGGTAAGTGAAAGGAACTATACCCCCTTGCACTTGAGCCTCCGCCCATCCTTCATTGCCTTTACCAAAACAGGATAAATCTTGTTTAATAAAGCTAGAAGAAAATGGAATGAATTCAGAAGTCATGGATACCGTAGTATCAAAAATGCAACCTGCTGAATCTTTAATGGTTAAGGTATACGTGCCGACTTTCAAATTGTTAAACACACCGCTACTATTGATCCCGAAACCTGGTTTCAGAGAATAGACATAATTTCCTTTTCCACCAGCACCGACAACAATTATTTTTCCATCATTGATGCCTTCGCAAAGTATAGGATAAATATTTAAACTGAGTGCATGTATGGGTTCAGGTTGGGTTATTTCTACAATGGTATCTTTACTACATCCCAAAGAGTCATGGATAGAAATGGTATACATTCCAGCTTGCAAATTGACAAAATGACCATTTAATTGCGGGCTGTTTAAGTTGATTTGATAGTTTAAAATTCCTGTTCCTCCGTTCGCTAATATGTCTATGACACCATTGCCATCTCGATAGCAAATAGGTTCTTGCATACCAACTTGTATAATTTGGAGTTCAGAATTTTGTGTAATTTGCACGACCGTAGATTGGGAACAAGTTATTGCATCTGTTGCAATAATAGTATAAGTGCCAGCTGTCAAATTTGTAAAATTACCAGTGGTAGTTTGAGTTCCTATTGCTGGTTGAATTACATAATTTATGGAACCAACTCCACCAGAAGCTACAACTTGTATTCCACCTGTATTTTGTCCATAACAAGTTATGTTTTGATGCGTAATATTATTCCAAACAATTGCTGGCGGAGAAGTAATTGGGATTATGCCAATGGTTGTTGTACAAAGGTTAGAATCTGTAACTAAAATGGTGTAATTATTTGCGCTTAAGTTGGTAAAAATACCAGTAACGTTGGATATGCCACTTGGGCTTAAAACATAAGTATATGGTGCTATTCCACCAGTTGCATTCACAGAGATTTGTCCATCCTGTGCATTGAAACAACTTTCATTTTGTGTGTTTACAATATTGCCTATTAGTGGAAGTGTTTGTGTAATAGTTACGGTAGTAGTAACTGAACAATTGTTTACATCTGTTGCAGTGACTGTGAAATTATTCGCCAACAATCCTGTAAATAAGCCATTATTATTGGAGGCATTTTGTGGCGTAATATTATACGTATAATTACTTCCTGTACTACCAATTGCAACTGCAGAAATGGATGCATTGCTAGCTCCGTTACAGAAAATATTGGTATGCACTACAGAAGCGAATTGCAACACTGGCGGATTGGAAATTGTAATCGAAGTGATGTAATTACATCCGTTCACATCACTCACAGTAATGGTATAATTATTCGCAGATAAGCTCGTAAAAATACCACTACCATTAACGATGTTACCTGGCTGTAAATTAAATTGTAAAACGCCATTTCCTCCAGAACAATTCAATTCTATGCTCCCATCATTATTGTTATTGCAAGAAATATTTACACCATTTATATTATTCAATAGAATTGGAGAAGGTTCAGTAATATTGACAATAGTGCTTATGGAACAATTGTTTGCATCACTTACTACAATGGTATATGTATTTGCAAGTAATCCCGAAAATTGTCCTGTTGTAGAATTTATATTTAGTGGTAATAAAGTATAATTTAAAGAACCAGTTCCATTGATTGCATGTAGAAAAATAGCGCCATTGGCTAGTCCATTACAAGTAACTTGGATAGCGGAAAATGTATCAATAATAATAGGCAGAGGTTCAGCAATAAATGCTGTTGTGGTTTGAGTACATCCATTGGCATCAGTGGCTAAAATAGTGTACGTGATATTGCCTAGTAAATTATTATACAAACTCGGTGGTGTAAATAGTCCAGCTGGATTAATGGAATAAATTATGTTCGGTGTTCCGCCTTGGGTACTGAAATTAATACTGCCATTATTCGCCCCGTAACAGGTTACCGCAGAGGTATTCACATTCGTAAATTGCAAGGCATTTGGTTCTGTAATTGCAATGGTTGTATTTATGCTACAGCCATTGGAATCAGACACGGTGACGGTATAATTAGTAGCGATTAAATTGCTAAAATTTCCATTTGCATTGGATTGCCCATTTGGTTGAATTGTATATATTAAATTGCCGATTCCACCTGTTGCTGTTACGGTAAGACTTCCATTATTTCCACCAAAACACGATACATTTATGTGTGAACTACTCAAGATGGTAGGACCATTGCTGGTTAACATATTAAATATACTTGAGGCAGTACATCCATTTGCATCCTTCACTATAACAGTATATATATTGCTACATAAATTGGTAAATAACGAACTCGATTGAAAGGTTATATTATCCAAACTATAGGTGAAAATACTAGATGAACCGCCACTCGTTGTAATGCTCGCACTCCCATCGCAACCTGGATTACAAGAGGCGGCGACCAATGCAATTGCGGTGATGTTAGGGGATGCTTGTATCGTAGTTGTAATGATGCTTGAACCTGTGCACCCATTTGCATCTTTCACCAGAACAGTATAATTACCAAGCAATAGTCCATTAAAAATTGGCGAGGATTGAAAGTTGATTCCATCCACAGAAAAAGTGTAAGCACCACTACCGCCAATAGCAGATATGGTGGCACTTCCGTCCGCGCCTGGGAAACAACTTATACTGGTTAATTGGACTGAGGTAATACTTGGCGCATTCGGCGTAACCACTGCGATTGTACTTGTAACACTACATGCATTAGCATCCTGCACTGTGATGGTGTATGTACCTGTTCCAATTCCATTAAAAATAGGACTGTTTTGAAATGCCCCACCAAAGGAATAAGTATAAGCTGGTATTCCACCATTTGCTGTTATAGTGAGTACAGCATCATTGCCTGGCACACAACTTGGAATAGTTGATGATACATTAGAAATCAATAATGGCGACGGTTCTGTGAGAATGATAGAAGAAGTTGCCGTA
>CANJRV010000081.1 GCA_947476825.1 Bacteroidota bacterium
GATGATTTACTCAATGACGGTAATGATTATGTGAGTTATTTAGGTTATGATTACCTTGGTAAAAAATTGAAAAAGCAACCAAGCTTTAATGACTTTTGGACCAAAACAGACTCTAGAGGGGATTATACCAGATCTGTTGGCGCATTTAGACCTATTTATATGTTTGGTTATATTTTGGATAAGTTTTCTTATAAAGATTTTAATTTCAATATAGGCCTACGTATCGATCGTTATGATGCGAATCAAAAAGTATTGAAAGATCCTTATTCCTTATATGGTGTAAGAAAAGCTGGCGATATTGTGGAAGGTTCTTATGCCCTAGTTCAAGATAAAGAGAATAATGATAATTTGGCTCCATCCGTTTCTACATTTGATAAAGATTATGTAGTTTATGTGGATAATAACCAATCCGCAAAACCAACAGTTGTTGGTTATAGAAAAGGAGATACTTGGTATGATCCATTCGGAAAGGAAATTGGAGATCCAACTATCCTTTCTGGTTTGTATGCTGGAGGCTTGCCAATTCAACCTTGGTTAATCAACAAAACAGACAGTATAAAAAGTGCTTCATTCAATCCGAATAGCTCTTTTCAAGATTATAAGCCAGAAATTTCATTGTCTCCACGTATTCAGTTCTCATTTCCTATTTCAGAAAATGCGTTATTTTACGGGAACTATGATGTAGTAACACAAACACCTAGCTCGAATAATACCGTTGGACCTGATGATTATTATTTCTTGGCAGAAAGACAAGCTACCATTAATAATGGTAATTTGAAAATGCAAAAAGCTATTAATTATTCATTAGGTTATACGCAAAAAATTTCTAAGAAAGCGGCGCTAACCATAGAGGTATACGCAAAAGAAAGAAAGAATGAAATTCAATTGCAAAGACTTATTTTAGCTTACCCAATTACTTATCAATCTTATGGCAATAGAGACTTTTCTTCTACCAAAGGAGCAACAGTGAAATTGGATTTTAGAAAAACAGGACCAATTCGTGCTCAAGTAGATTATACTTTGCAATTTGCTGAGGGGACAGGTAGTTCTGCTACTTCACAAAGTAGTTTATTGGCTTCTGGTCAACCCAATTTACGTACTGTAAATCCTTTGTCGTTTGATTCTCGACATATGTTCAATGTACGATTAGATTATCGTTATGAAGACAAGGATAAAGGGCCTAAAATAGGGAAGTATCATCCATTTAAGGAATCTGGAATCAATTTTGCCCTACGTTCACGTAGTGGTGAGCCATATACAAGAGCTGCGATCGCAAGCGCATTGGTTGGAGGAGATTTTAATAGTAAACCAATTATCGGAACTATCAATGGTTCACGTTTACCATGGCAATTTGAATTGAGTACCAGAATCGATAAGAATATTAATTTAGGTACTTATGGTTCAAAAAAAGATGCTGAAGGGAAAGTAATCAAATCTGGTAATCCTCTTTTTGCAAATGTTTATGTATTTATATCCAACCTATTGAATACAAAAAGTGCAATTGGTGTATATGGTTATACAGGTGTTGCAAATGATGATGGTTATTTAACTTCACCACAAGGTATTCAAAGTTTGAGCAATATTCAATTTAAAAAGGCGTATACAGACTTATATAATGCGAAGTTATTAAATCCGGATAATTACAACAATCCACGTAGAATTAATATTGGCTTTGACCTTTCCTTTTAATTATAATACAAAAGTTAGAAAATGAAAAAAATACTTGTATCAATTTTCGCATTATCAATCAGTGTATATGCGAGTTATGGCTTACCGAATGTTGGAGCAAAAGCCAAAGCAGGATTACATAAAACGGCTGCAGGTTGTAATGCAACTACTGCTGTCATTGATTTGGATGTTAATAATGTTAGATCGCATTTGATGGATGGCGGTGATATGTGGTGGGATATTCCTACAGGGACAGCCTCTTATGAAGTTCCGAAAGGAAGTAATAAAAATTCATTGTTTGCTGGTTCACTCTGGATTGGAGGTATAGATGCTTCTTCGGGAATATTGAAAATTGCTGCCCAAACCTATCGTCAAACCGGTAATGATTATTGGTCAGGACCATTGGATGAAACCAATAATTATAGTATTGGATTCCAAACATGTGCTGATTGGGACCGATTTTGGAAAATAAATGCTTCTGATATTAATAAATTTAAAAATATTTTTGCTGGACTTACAGATCCTATAGATATTAAAAATAAGATACAATCAGTTGGCGCTTCCGCTGTACCGGATATCATAAAAGAGTGGCCTGCAAAAGGAAATCCTTACATCAAAAGTTCTAGTAATTCTTTGATTTATCCGCCTACTCGTGACATGGCTGATTTCGTGGATATTGATGGCGATGGTAAGTATAATTGGAATAATGGTGACTATCCGAAGATTGTAGGAGATCAATATATTTGGTGGATTTTTAATGATAAAGGCGATATTAAAACAGAAACTGGTTCAGATGCGATTGGATTGGAAATTCATGCTGCCGCTTTTGCATTCGCTACAAATGATTGTTTAAATGAATCTACTTTTTATAATTATAAAATTTATAATTTTAGTACTTCTCAATTAGATAGTACCTATATGGCAACATGGTGCGACGCTGATTTAGGTGCTGCTTTTGATGATTACGTAGGTTGTGATACTGCACGTGGTTTAGGCATTCTCTATAATGGAGATGGATATGATGAAGGTGCAGCAGGTTATGGTTTTGAAATACCAATGGTTGGTGTCGACTATTTTCAAGGGCCTAAATACAGAATACCAAATACAACGAAGGATACCGAGTTGAAAATGACCGTATTTACTTATTTTAATAATATCAGTGGACCAACTGGTAATCCAGATGTAACGGATGATTATTATGGATATATTACAGGTACTTGGAAAGATGGTCAACCTTTCACAACGGCTTGTAACGCTAGAGCGGCAGGTACTTCGACAAAATTCATTTTCTATGGAGATCCTTGTAAAGGTGGATGGTCTGAAGCTAGTTGTGGCAATGTGCCAGATGACAGAAGATTTATTCACTCTTCTGGTCCTTTTCCTTTAATTCCTGGTGCTGAGCCAAATAATATTACAATAGGTGCCGTTTGGGTACCAAATGTTGGTGGCGGAAGTTCAGCTTGTTTCTCAAAAATTCAAATCTGTGATGATAAAGCACAGGATTTATTTGACAATGCATTTAAACTTCCTTTTGGTCCGCAAGCACCTAAAGTTGTTGTTCAACCTTTAGATAAAAGATTAATATTTGATTTAGATAATTTACCGGGTTCTAATAATTTCGGTGAAAAATATGGATACAATATGGGTACTAGTCCTTCTGACGCATACCAAAGAGAAGTTTCTAAAAAGGCGCTTAAAAATGGTTCACCTGATTCTTTATATAAATTTGAAGGATACATAGTTTATCAACTTAAAAATGCAAGTGTTTCTACTTCGGATTTAAGAAGTAAAGACGGTTCGGTAAATACGGATAAGGCTAGAATCGTATTTCAATGCGATAAAAAGAATGGTATAAAAGATTTATTAAACTTCGAAGTTGATCCTCAAATTTCAAGTAATTATTATGTTCCTAAGCTTATGGCAAGTGGCATAGATAAAGGAATTTCTCATTCTTTTGAAATTAATAGCGATGCCTTTGCTGTAGGGACTTCAAAAAGTTTGATAAATTATAAAAATTATTATTATATTGTTGTAGCATATGGGTACAATAAATTTAGAGATTTTGATCCTTCTAAAGTGGATAGCACGCAAGACAAAGAGTACATAGAAAGTAGAACAGATGGTCGAGAATTACCAATACAAATTGTTACAGCAATGCCTCATCCTGCAACAGATAGTTTATATATTCAAACCTATGCAGATTATGGTACAGGTATTCAATTAAAAAGAATTGAAGGAAAAGGAAATAGTGGCATTGCTATGGAATTAACAGAAGAATCTGAAATGGAAGCATTAGGTGCAAATAGTCAATCTTATTTTCCAAAATATAAAGGAAATGCTGGCCCACTGCATCTAGCTGTTGTAAATCCAGATAGTATAAAACCTGGAAACTACGAAGTATGGTTTGACGTAAATGCATTTTACACCAATGGTGTGGATACTTCTTTAGGTGCAAAAGCAGATAGTGCAAGATGGAGAATTGTCAATACTACCACTGGTCAAGAAATATACAGCGACGTTAATTTAGATCAATATAGTGAAAAGTATTTACGTAAATACGCAGGTAGTGGAAAAGATAGTATCAACTGGGGTATTGCTGCAGGGGCTGAACAACAAATTCGCCCAGGTGATAATGATTCATCTAGCAAGGCTAATGGATTAATTACGTCCTCTGTTCTTTTTGAAGACGTTAATAATAATTGGCTATCAGGTGTTAAAGATGAAGATGGTAAATCATTCAATAATTGGATTAGATCAGGAATTGAATATTCTTCCAATACAGATGATGCACACAATCAGTGTTCTATGATAGATTGGGATAATTCGATTACTGCACCACCACAAGGAACAGGCCTTCCAGTATTAAAAAATAAGGATAAATTAGGCGCTTTTGAAGGTGTTGTAAACGGTACTTTTGCACCTTATAATTTAGTCTCTAATAATAATAATGACGAATGTGGTTTTGGATTAATGTACGGTAACGGCAATAATCGTACAAGATTACAAGATGTTTACAGTATTGACTTAGTATTTACTGCGGATAAAAGTTTATGGACTAGATGTGCAGTTATTGAAATGACTGATCATGTGGGTTCTTTAACAAATGCGGAAAATGGTTCTTTCAAATATACTTTAAGAAGACATGCTGGTTGGAACAAAGAAGTAGATGCGAATGGTAACCCAGTTTATTCTTCGAATGTTGCAGATTCTGGTATGAGTTATTTCCCTGGATATGCTATTAATATTGAAACAGGGGAGAGATTAAATATCTCCTTTGGTGAAGAATCATTCAATGTTTTTGATAGAGGAAATGATTTGATCTGGAATCCAACTTCTCGTGAAAGAGATCCATTAAATGGTAAAGTGAATGCTTGGGGCGGTAAGCATATTATTTATGTGCATCGTACTAAGTATGATGGCGGTGCCGCTTTCGCTTCTGTTATTAAGAATAATATTAATAGTGGTGGAGATGCAACTTTTACAGCAGCATATAAATCAATGATGTGGGTTGGTGTACCAATGCTTAAATCGAATAAGAAACTAGGTTCTTTAAAAGATGGGCTTATTCCAACTACGACAAGAGTTTCTATACGTGTTACTCGTCCATATACATGGTATCAACCAGATCCTAGTCAAACTTTAAAGAATAATGGATGGCCACTTTACACATTTAGTACAAATGATATCGTTCCTCGTAAACTTGGTGATGCAGGAAATAGCTACACAGATAATAAGGACGAAATTTTTAAACGTATACATGTTGTTCCAAATCCTTATTATGCTTATTCTGAATATGAAGCAAATAGATTGGAAAATAAAGTGAGAATCATTAATTTACCTGATGAGGCTATAATTAAGATATTTACGATTGATGGTAATTTAATAAAAACAATAAAGAAGAATGATAATAAAACCGCTTACGTAGATTGGGATATAAAAAATGATAAGGGTATTCCTATTGCAAGCGGTTTGTATTTAGTCCATGTTAATTTACCAGGTATTGGAGAAACTGTATTGAAGTGGTTTGGTGCCATGAGACCTACAGATATTACCAGCTTTTAATAGTATATTTTTAATTCTATAACGACAGATTTTCAACATATGATACATAAGAAAATAAAACTCATAGCATTATCCATGTGTATTGGCTTGAGTGTAATGGCAGGTAATAAGGATCGTACCGGACAAGGTGGGGCTGGTGAATTATTATTGAATCCGTGGGGTAGAACTGGCGGATTATTCGGGCTTAATTGTGCTTGGGTTTCTGGTGCGGAAGCACTGAAATGCAATACTGCTGGGCTTGCGAAAACCAAAAATACAGAGATTGCATTTGCACACACTAGATATCTTGCCGGAACAGGTATGAGTATTAGTAATTTAAGCTTTGCAAATAATTTGGGTGATGTTGGTGTATTGGGTGTAAATATAATGAGCTTCGGATATGGTGATATTCCTATAACGACAGCTACTTCGCCAGAAGGTGGAATAGGTAATTACAAACCATCATTCTTGAATTTTTCATTTGGTTTAGGTCGGGCATTTTCAAAAACAATGTGTGCAGGTTTAGGTATTACTTATGTGAATGAAGCAATTAGTAATATTAAGGCAAGTGCTGTAGGTTTTGATGGTGGTGTTCAATATACTAACGGGAAGAATGACGAATTTCATATGGGAATTACCTTAAGAAATGTTGGTACTAACCTTCGTTTTGCAGGAGATGGATTTAGTTTCAATGGATCAACCCCAGATTTTGCAAATGAATTGACCGTAGAATCTAGATCTGAAAAATTTTCATTACCATCTCAATTAAGTATTGGTGTATCCTATGATTTTTATTTAGATAAAGCTAAATCTTCTGCTACAGATAGCACTAGTAAAAAGGGAAATGTAAAACCACAACATAGATTGTCACCAATGTTTAGTTTTATTTCTAATGCTTTTAGTGCAGATTGGGTTGGTGTAGGAGCCGAGTATGCATTCAAAGAAAAATTTATGTTGAGAGCTGCATACCGTTACGAACCTAATATTGGAAGCAAAGAATCTTCAACAACATTTTTTACGGGAGTAAGTGCAGGTGTTACCTTCAATACTAAATTTTCTAATGGAGATAATGCTCCTGGATTGGCTATTGATTATTCTTATAAACCAACAAGAATCTCTAATGGTGTGCATACACTAGGAATACGTTTAGCACTTGGTGGTGGTAATAAAGAAGATTAATAAATAATTAAAATACATTGAACTTTAAAATCAACGCTTTCTAATGAAAGCGTTGATTCTTTTTTAAATCAAATAAAAGAACGGACATGAGTATTACATATGTTACTAAAGAAACTTTGAATCAAATGATTGAAGACCTGAATCAATTGAAATCAGTTGGAAGATTGGAAATTGCAAAGGCTATTGCCGAAGCAAGAGAGAAAGGCGATTTAAAAGAAAATGCAGAATATGACGCTGCCAAAGAAGCACAAGGACATCATGAAGCTAGAATTTCTATTTTGGAAACTGCAGTTGTAAATGCTCGTGTGATTGATATTAATGATATTGATATTAGCTCTGTAACGGTATTAAGTAAAGTAGAAATAGTGAATGTAAAAACAAAGAAAACTATGCAATACCATATTGTTTCGGAAAACGAAGCTGATTTGAAACAAGGTAAAATTTCTGTATCATCCCCAATTGGAAAAGGTTTATTGGGTGGAAAAGTTGGTGAAGTGATAGAAGTACAAACGCCAAGCGGTGCTATGCAGTTTAAAATTGAAAATATATTTATTTAGTATTTTTTCTATGTCCATATTCTCTAAAATCATTAGCGGCGAAATTCCGTCTTACAAAATAGCCGAGGATGATTTGTTTTACGCTTTTCTAGATATTATGCCATTGGTAAAAGGGCATGTTCTAATTGTGCCAAAAGTTGAAGTAAATAAAATATTTGATGTTGATGAAAAAATTTTAGCAGCATGGTTGTTATTTGCAAAACCAATAGCCAAAGCAATTGAGAAAGCATTTACTTGTAATCGCTGTGGAATAAGTGTTATTGGGTTAGAAGTTCCACACGCCCACATGCATCTTGTTCCATTAAATTCTGCCGATGATTTAAATTTTACCAAACCAAAATTGAAGCTAAGCGCCGAAGAATTAACTGAAAGCCAGCAAGCTATTCTTCAGGCACTTTTGCTGAAGGATTAACAAATCGAAACCCAACTCCATGTATGGTTTGGATTTCAATGTTGGTTTCTTCTTTAAGATATTTTCTAATTTTGGTGATGAACACATCCATGCTTCGTCCTAAAAAATAATCATCCTTCCCCCACACTTTTGTTAATACTTCATCTCGTTTGACTACTCGATTTGGATTCAAACAAAAGAAACGTAATAAATCAGCTTCCTTTTGGGTTAATCTGACATCCGTATTTGGACCTTTAACAGCTAAATTAGGAAAGTCAAAACTGGTGTTGCCAATTTGGAAAATTAACTCATCTGGATCCACACCTTTAGTACGTTTTAAAAATACGTCTATTCTAAGCATTAATTCTTCCATACTAAATGGCTTCGTAATATAATCATCTCCGCCTGCTTTAAAACCAGCAATACGGTCCTCTTGCATACTTTTGGCAGTAATAAATAATATAGGGATATGGGTATTTTTTCTTCGGATTTGGGCTGCCAGAGTAAAGCCATCCTTCAATGGCATCATGACATCTAATAAGCATAGGTCGTAGAAATTCTTTGAAAATTGTTGCCATCCAATATTTCCATCTGTGGCATGAGTTACTTCAAATCCACGTTCTTCAAGACTATCTTTGATTACATATCCTAATGAAGCATCGTCTTCTACTAATAGTATTTTTGTTTTTTGCGGCATAGTCTTTTAGCTTTTTAAATTATTGGGTATAAATATATGAAATTCTGAACCTTTATCAAGTTCAGATATAACTTTTATAGAACCTCCATGTTGTTTGCAAATTAATTTTACATAATTAAGTCCAATCCCAAAGCCTTTGACATCATGCAAATTGCCTGTTGGAATTCTATAAAATTTATCAAAAATTAGTGGGATATTTTCTTTGGTAATACCTATGCCGTTGTCTTTCACAATAATATGAGTGCCCGAATTGTCTTCTGAACATATTATTTTAATGATAGGTTTGTCATTACAATATTTAATGGCATTGTCTAATAAATTACCAATTACATTTTTTAGATGAAGTCTATCACCATAAACTTTTAAATTTTTATTTTGCATGGCAATTTCAATATTACCTCCCCTTGATCTAATCAATGGTTTATATGTTTTGTCTATACTTTCTTCCAACAATGGTTTAAGTTCAATCCATTCTTTATTTAATTCAATTTTTTCTTTACCACTTTTTGCCATTTGTAAAACACGTTCTACCTGATTTATGAGATGAATTGTTTCATTGCTGATGATAGTAGCATAATTTAGAAGTCGCTCAGGATTATGAATGATATTGGGATTGCGCAATACCTCTGACGATATTTTTATGGTAGCTAATGGTGTTTTGAATTCATGGGTCATATTGTTCACAAAATCTTTCTGAATCTCTGAAAGTCTCTTCTGTTTAAAGATAGTGAAAATGGCATATGCTAGAATGATTAAAAATAAAAATAGAATAAATGTAGAGAAAAACCAATTGCTCATTTCCTTAGTTAAAAAAGAATTTCTCATAGGGAAATGGACACTGAAATAATTATTTTCTTTTTTGTTTTTTGGGAAAATAATAGGTGCTGGAAGGCCATCCTTTTTAGAACTATCATAGCTCACATATTTGCCATACTTCATATTTTCAGTAGCACAATCGTATACACTATATTCAAAATCTGTTTTTAATTGCTGTTCTAATAATTCGCGACGTAATAGACTTTCCAAAATACTGGAATCAATTTTGTCATTTACTTGAACTGTATAAAATTGTTCGTTCACTCTATCTCTATTTACTATACTATCCACAGGGCTAGTATTTCCATTCATTTTCCGTAATTGAACAGCCACATTTTTTAAAGCAACGGTTGCATGAATATTAAACAAATTCTTCTCTAATTCATAGGCTTTTTTAATCCAAAAAAATTGGGTCGCAATCATCAATACTGCGCAAATCACAGATAAAATAAAAATGATACGTAAGGTATTATTACTCATGCTTGGTTAAAAGTAATTATTTTTTTATTCTATGGGAATTATTTTTTAAGAAGCTTGTCCAATCTCCATACTTGGTATCTGTCGGATTAAGTGGAATTCCTTGATAATAATGGCATAGAGCAACAGCCACGGCATCGGTAGCATCCAAGAATTCTGGTTTGTCGTCGAATTTTAAAATTTGTTGCAGCATTTTCCACACTTGTTCTTTAGTCGCATTGCCATTTCCTGTGATGGATTGTTTTATTTTTTTTGGTGAATATTCTACAGCGCTTAGTCCAACTTGCATAGCTGATGCAATGGCAACCCCTTGTGCCCTTCCTAGTTTGAGCATACTCTGCACATTTTTTCCAAAAAAAGGAGCTTCAATTGCAAATTGGGTGGGCTTATGTACTCGATATAACTCGCTGATTTTATTATATATAATTTGCAACCTCACATTGGCATCTTTATACTTCGACAATTTCAATACTCCCATTTCTAAAAGAGTCACTTGTTTGTTGACAATTTCTAATACGCCATATCCCATAACAATCGTTCCGGGGTCTATTCCTAAAATTATTTCTGATTTGTGTTTCAAGCGAGTATTTTTACAATGTGTTGAAAAACAAAAGTATCAAATTAATACTCAAGAGTACCATCAGTGTCTGTTTGTTTTTATGGATGAGTTATGCTTTATACCATCAAATACAGTATCAACCAAATCTTAAATTAACAGTACAGAAGCTCGTAACAGATTGGGACGAAGGGAAAATAATTTATATCGGACTTGTTTTTTTTATGATGTTAATTAACTGGACAATCGAAGCTTCGAAATGGAGATTGTTATTAATCGGCACGGAGAAAATATCACTTGGTCAATCTTTGCTTTCTGTCTTGACGGGTTTGGCCATTTCGATTATTACGCCAAATAGGGTAGGTGAATACATGGGACGCATTTTATATTTACGTAACAATCATAAATTGCAAGGCATTACAGTCACTATAATTGGAAGCTTTGCACAACTTATTGTTACAGGTTTTTTTGGCATGATTGGATTGGTCTATTATATCACGTTTATTGTTCAGCATATTTGGCTTTACATTTTACTTTTTTCAAGTATTTTCTTGTGTTTATTTCTTGGATATTTTTATTTTAATTTAAAGCAAATATTGGAATGGAGTGCCAAGTTTAGCTTCCTTAAAAAAATAATTACTTACCTTGAAATTGTGCGTCAATTTGATAAGCGTCAATTGGTTAAAATACTAATGTTTTCGTTTTTTCGATATGCAATTTATACTATCCAGTTTTTATTGTTGTTCAAATTATTACTAGTTGAAGCACCAATTCTTGATTTGTTGTTTACAGTTTGGGTAATATTTTGGGCTATGGCAATTTTACCAACCATTGCGATTGCCGAAGTCGGTATTAGAGGAGAAACTGCTCTGTTTTTCCTTTCCCCTATTTGTATGAATAGTTTAGGAATCGTATCCTCAACCATCTTACTTTGGCTTATCAATCTGATTATTCCGGCATTAATTGGTAGCCTTTACATTTTTAAAATGAAAATTTATGAAGATGAATAAAGAATCAATTCACATTTCAAATTGTTTTTAGGAATTCATATTTATTGTTTTGTCCAATTGATTTCGAACAATGTGATATCCTGCAATACTGCAAGGGAAAGCAACTAACATAATTTTCAATAAAGTGATTGGGCTGAAATCATTTGGGTTAGAAGTTTGATTGCCGAATAAAATGCTACCTATTGAACATCCAATAAGACCACCAAGTATCCACGCCAGAATAGTATAACCTTTCCATTTTCCAGGAGGTAATCCTTTATCAGCGGCTTTGGTTCCTATGCTTCGTGTTAGAAAATAAAGAATAATGATATCTAACATATTTTGTATTTATTTGAGATGGAGGTGATTTTTGAAGTGATTGTTTAAAGGATTGGCTTAGTCGTTTTTTGATCAAATTCAATTACACCATCTCTCAATCGAATAATTCGTTTGGCATATTGTGCTATGTCTTCTTCATGGGTAACTAAAACTACAGTATTACCAGCTTTATGTATTTTGTCGAATATCTCCATTATTTCGAGTGAAGTTTTGGAATCTAAATTGCCTGTTGGTTCATCTGCTAATATGATGGATGGATTATTGATTAATGCTCTAGCAATTGCAACTCGCTGGCACTGTCCACCTGAAAGTTCATTTGGTCTGTGTTGTCCTCTATCATCTAAATTTACTTTTTTTAATACTTCTTTAGCTCTTTCTTCCCTTACCTTTTTAGTTATGCCAGCATATACCAGTGGCAAAGCTACATTTTCAAGGGCAGTTAGTCTTGGGAGCAAATTAAATTGTTGAAATACAAATCCTATTTCTTTATTGCGAATGGATGCAAGTTCATTATCGTGAATTGCATTTACATCATGCCCATTCAAAATATATTTACCAGAAGTGGCTGTGTCAAGGCAACCTATTATATTCATCAATGTGGATTTGCCCGAGCCCGATGGTCCCATCAAAGCCACGTATTCATTGGGTTGTATACTCAAGTCAAGTCCACGTAATACGGGTATTACTTGCTTGCCGAGGTTGTATTGTTTGAATAATTTTTCAATTAGGATTACTTCTTGCATGTGCCTTTTTAGCAACGGTAAAAATACTATATTTGCCCTTCATGAAAGAAGAATTCCTACAGTATTTTCAGAATATTACTTTTATACAAATATTAGACGTTACATTAGTTGTGCTAATCATTCTGCAATTGTTCCGTGCATTGCGAGGTAGTGTTGCATTTAATATTTTTATTGGAAGCCTTGCCATTTATATCCTTTGGCGTATAGTAGATCGATATCAGATGCTATTGATGGGCGAAATATTAGATCGACTGGTTAGTATCGGATGGGTCGGAATTATCTTTGTGTTTCAACCTGAGATTCGAAAATTCTTAATAACTTTAGGAAGGCGTTCTCCATTTGGGCGCAATGGATTTGTAAGCCGTTTGTTTCAGTCCAATTCGTTGAATAAATATATCGTAGAGGAAGAAGTGATTGAAGAAATAAGTCAAGCATTAAAGCATTTGCAAGAAAGGAAATTAGGTGCTATTTTGGTCATAGCTCGTTCTGATAAATTTGAATTTGATACCAATACTGGTAATATGATTAACGGTGTCATCAGCGCCAAATTAATAGAAAGCATTTTTTCTAAAACTAGTCCTTTACATGATGGTGCAGTTTTGATAGATCGAGATAATTTGATGGCAGCTGGCATTGTATTACCAATCAGTGATAGTAACGAATTGCCTAGTACTATTGGATTACGACATCGCTCAGCAGTAGGCGCTACGGAACATAGTGATGTTTTGGTCATTATTGTTTCAGAAGAAAATAGTAAGTTGTCTATTGCTTCCGAAGGGAAATTGCAAATCGGGGTTCCGATGGAGCTTGTAAAAAAAGAAATTTACAATGCCATGGTAAGCTAAGGGAGAAATTCCAAATTTTTAAATTCCAAATTCCAAATTCTAAAACCAAATTCTAAAACCAAATTCTAAATTCTAAAATTCGAATGCTAACAACTTTTTACTAACGACTTTCTACTTTTTACTTTCTACTTACTACTTTTCCATGAAATTTTCTCATTTACATAATCATACTCAATATTCATTACTCGATGGTGCTAGCAGTATCAAAAAGCTATACAAGAAAGCTGTTGCTGATGGTATGCCTGGCATTGCAATTACAGATCATGGGAATATGTTTGGGGTTTTTGATTTTGTAAAAGAATCGAAGAAATATAAGGATGATAAAGGTAATGTATTGGTAAAACCTATTATCGGCTGCGAATTTTATTTAGTGGAAGACAGGCGTGTACAGCAATTTACGAAAGAGCAAAAAGATGTTCGTTATCACCAATTATTATTGGCTAAAAATAAGCAAGGCTACAAAAATTTAATTAAGCTTTGTTCACTGGGTTATGTAGAAGGATTGTATAGTAAGTTTCCGCGCATAGATAAGGAATTGATATTGCAATACCATGAAGGGCTTATTGCTTCAACTTGTTGTCTAGGAGCTTCCGTACCACGAACAATTCTAAAAGATGGCCCTGAAGCTGGCGAAAAGG
Organism: Bacteroidota bacterium; assembly: GCA_947476825.1. Taxonomy (GTDB): domain Bacteria; phylum Bacteroidota; class Bacteroidia; order Chitinophagales; family Chitinophagaceae; genus OLB11. Next base: position 13,937 of record CANJRV010000081.1, read on the forward strand.
AATTCAAATGGTGGTTGGATATTTTTGGAGAAGATTATTATGTAGAATTGCAACGACATGATATTCCGGATCAAAATAAAGTGAATATTGAATTGCTTCGACTCGCTGAAAAGTATGGTGTGAAGGTCATAGCGAGCAATGATTCGCATTATGTAGAACAAGAAGATAGCAATGCGCATGATATATTACTGTGCGTCAATACTGGTGAACTGCAAAGTACGCCCAAAATGAAAGAGTTTGTTGATGATCCTGAAGTGAAGCGAAATTCAAGATTTGCTTTTTACAATAATCAATTTTTTTTCAAGAATACAGCTCAAATGACGGAGCTATTTGCCGATCTGCCTCAAGCCATTGACAATACCAATGAAGTAGTAGATAAAATAGAATTGATCAGTGTTACGAACGATTTGTTGTTGCCCAATTTTCCTTTGCCAGAACCATTCAAAACACAAATTGAATACTTGGAATTTTTAACCTATGAAGGTGCAAAAATTCGATATA
>CANJRV010000082.1 GCA_947476825.1 Bacteroidota bacterium
AGAAAATGAAAAACGAAACAAGGTCAAAAAATAAAATTGTCACATGGGATAGCCATTTAGACAAAAAGTATGGTGAAAGAGGTACTCCTAAACGGACGGAATTTGAAATGAAAGCGCATGCTTTTGTTGTTGGTGAAGTGTTGAAAGATGAGCGAGCCAAAGCAAATATGACGCAGGCTCAACTTGCCGAAAAAACGGGCACAAAAAAAAGCTATATTTCAAGACTTGAAAACGGTCACGCCGATATTCAATTATCGACTTTGTACAGATTAATCGAACAAGGATTTAATCGTAAACTTGAATTCTCCATCAGCTAAGCAATAAAGCCTGTAAATACTTGTAAAAAAGTTATTATGTTGGGGAATCATTCGGTTTGATTTTCTTTTTACCTATTTAAATCATTCTTACACTCATCTCACACCAGTATTAAACTGCATCCCTTCTCTATTAGAATATTCCTAGTAAGTCTATTATATTTGCTAGCGTTTTTGACGAACGCATTTCTATTTTTCTTTATCAAAAAATTATTTATTAGATGTCTATACCGCACTTTCATACTTTAAAAATAAAAGACATTACGAAGGAAATGCCAGATTGTGTTTCTGTAGCATTGGATATTACACCAGAACTCAAATCTTCTTTTGAATATAAAGCGGGACAGTATATCACTTTCAAAAAAGTAATTCAAGATGAAGAAGTTCGTCGGTCTTATTCACTTTGTAGCAGTCCATTGGAAGATGATTTTCGGGTAGCTATCAAACAAATAAAAGGAGGGCTATTTTCCACTTTTGCCAATCAAGATTTAAAGATAGGCGATGAGGTAGAAGTGATGACACCAATGGGCAATTTTACGAGCGAAGTAAATGCAACTGCGAAAAGAAATTATCTTGCATTTGCGGCTGGTAGCGGTATTACACCCATGTTGAGTTTGATCAAAACCATATTGTGGAGTGAACCTCAGTCTACATTTACATTAATTTATGGCAATCAATCCATTCAAACTATATTGTTTAAGGAAGAACTCGAAGCCTTGAAAAATAAGTATATGGAGCGCTTTCAAATTGTACATATACTGAGTAGAGAAAGAATGGAAACAGAGCTCAATTATGGTCGAATTAATGCAGAAAAATGTGAGCAATTGTCTACTCATTTAATTGACATCCAACAGATGGATCAATTTTTCATTTGTGGTCCAGAAGAAATGATACTTGGTGTCAAAGATTATTTAATTCAAAAAGGCGTAGATGAGCATCGTATTCGCTTTGAATTATTTACCAATTCAAGTTCTACTAAAGCGCGTAAAGCCTACCAAGAAGCGCACCAAGAAGAGAGTGAAAAAATGTGTCAACTAACCATTAAGGTGGATGATAGAAGTTTTGATTTGCAATTGGCTTATGGTGGAGATAGTATTTTAGATGCGGCTTTAAAAAGCGGTGCCGATTTGCCATTTGCTTGTAAGGGCGGTGTTTGCTGCACTTGCAGGGCTAAAGTGGTAGAAGGCACTGTAGATATGGAAGTTAATTATGCTTTAGAAAAGGATGAAGTGGCTCGTGGCTATGTGCTTACTTGTCAGGCACACCCAACCAGCGATAGAGTGGTGATTGATTTTGATGTTAGATAGATAAGGATATTATTTGTGGATGTATTGCGGCAACGATTGCAGCGGAAATCCTTTTTTGCTTGCTCTGAAGCAAAAAAGATTGGAGCGTAAAGCGTGTCTGCCGCCCTAATACAGCATTCATTTATTCTACAAATACAATTATTTCTTTGTGTCGAAAGTTTCTAGGCTTGCTTTTTTGCCATCAAAAACTGCATAGGTTTTGTAGCTAATCCAATCACCTAAATTAATGAAAGTACTTTGCGGGTTTAGTGCTTTTTCTAATGGAATATGCCGATGACCAAAAATAAAATAATCCATGGCTTCCTGCTGCAAAACAGAATGTGCATAGATGATTTGGTATTCTTGATCATCGGCTTTCATTGCCAAATCTTGGTATTTGTGTTTGGGTCCCATGCGACTAAATGAATCCGCAATTTTTAATCCCCAATCTGGATGTAATTTTCTATAAATCCACTGGCTCAAAGGGTGTTGTAATAAGGCTTTCAAGCATCTATACTTTATTTCTTTTTTACAAACGCCGTCACCATGAGCGAGATGAATTCGTGTTGTATTGAATTGAAAAGTAGTGGCTGATTTGTAAACCGTTGCGCCAAGTTCTTGTTCTACATAGCCACGCATCCAAAGGTCATGGTTACCAGTGAAAATAATTAGTTCAATGCCACTATCTGACAGTTCGGCTAGTTTACCCAAAAAGCGAATGCTGCCCTTAGGAACAACTCTTGTATACTCCATCCATGAATCCCATACATCGCCCAAAAGATAAATTTGTTGGGCATCTTTTTTAATCTCATCAAGCCATTGGCATACTTGTTTTTCACGGGCACGAGTAGCCGCATAATCTGGTATTCCAAAGTGGAAGTCAGATGCGAAATAGATTTTTTTACCTGGCTGTAAAAGGATTTGACGAATTGGGGGTATAGACATTAGTGCATCACTTTTGCTGACCAATTCATTACATGGCAGCGTTATATCTTGCTTCTACTTCAGCCCAGTTTACGAGATTCCAAAAAGCTGCGATATAATCTGCGCGTCTATTTTGATAGTGCAAATAGTAAGCATGTTCCCATACATCTAATGCAAGTATTGGTGTGCCTAGACATTCAGCCGTATCCATTAATGGATTGTCTTGGTTTGCTGTAGAACAAATGCAAAGGGATTTATCTGCTTTCACACAAAGCCAAGCCCAGCCGCTACCAAAGCGTGTGATGCCAGCGTTTGCAAAAGTTTCTTTGAAAGATTCAAAACTTCCAAATTGAGATTGAATTTTTTCTGCTACTGCTGCACTTGGTGTGCCACCGCCATTTGGAGAAAGTAATTGCCAAAAAAGGGAATGGTTAAAATGCCCACCACCATTGTTACGAACAGCTGGAGAGAGTGTAGATATTTTACTTAATAATTCTTCTATTGTATCATTTTCATTGGTTGTACCAGCAAGCGCTTTGTTTAAATTGTCAACATAAGCTTGGTGGTGTTTACCATGATGTATTTCCATGGTTTTGGTATCGAAATGAGGTTCGAGTGCATTGCTTGCATATGGTAATTGCGGTAGTGTAAAAGGCATGGTTATGTTGGTTTATGAAGTTAAATGAATGGACACAAAGTAACGATATTTTATTAACGTCAACTCCAAAAACTTTTCCCTTTTTTAAGCTCACCCTGTATCCCTCTACAGAGGCGTATTTTGTAAATGCTGGGAGAGGGAGGTTTTTAAAAATGCCCTTTACGCTTCCTCATTTCGTTTTACAATAATATACCAATCGTTTTCGAGTGCTAGGTATCCATATTCAAAACAATAATAATAGATATTGCCTTGTTTGTTTTCATGCATACGTGTGTGGTATTTAAACAAAAAACCTTTGGAGAGCAAACGCTCTTTGGTCGTTCGGGTAATTAATTCATCACCAAGAATGGATTCTAAGATTCTTTTATTCTTTTTAAGCGCAAAAATGATATTGCGGGCATAATTGGTAGTTTCTGCTTTTTGCTGATTATTGAAATTGTTTCTACAATAGTCATCACAAAATTTTTTGTCGGTTCTACCTTTCACTTGCTTATGACATGACAAGCAAGTCTTGATTTCTACTAGTTGCATACTAACGGTTTTTAAATGGTAGTGCTAAGGTAGACAATTGATTTAAAAAATGAAATGTTTTTTGATTAAAATTTATTGGCAAACTGATTTTAGGACGAGATAAATGGTGGAAAATAATTGTTGGTGATAACACCAACAAAGGCGGAAAAACTGATTTTAGGATGTGACAAACGGTGGAAAATATGTGTTGTTGATAACACCAACAAAGGCTTAAACTTCGGCTGCGCTCAGTTCGAGATTGCAAATCAAGAACTTACACAAAAAATATTTATTCGACACTCAATTCCCAACCCCAATAATTTGGAACCTTTTGTTGTAGTTTGCCATTGTCGTCGTAATAAGAACTGATACCATGTTCATACCCATTTTGATAAGTGATATCTTGAATGAGTATGCCCTTTTCGTTATACATTTTTTGTGAGCCATGAGATTCGCCCAACAAATAATGATTGCAATAATAGAGTTGTCCATTGGGATAAAATTCTTTTTCTTCTCCTGAACGTTCACCATCTATATAATTGGAGGTATAGTATTCTTTACCATCTGGATAATATAATGTTCTCTTGCCTTCATAATCACCATTTTGGTAAGTGCATTCGCTGGATACTTTGCCATTTTTAAAATACGTTTTGATAGTCACTAATTTGCCACTATTTTCTACAGGAATTTCAGGCATCATGGTACCATCCGATTTTTCATAGGTATAGCCAATAAGTAATCCATGAATATAATGGAATTTGTAAATGAGTTCGCCAGTAGCTGCAAACTTGCATAACCAACCATGTCTCTCATCATTTTTATAAGGAATGGATAAATCGATATGATGATGTTGGGTGAACAATGTATCTGTGCCTTCACTTTCATCTTGTCTGTAATGATTGATACTTTCTGTTTCACCTGCTCTGCTTTCATTTTTCCAAGTGCCTGTTTTTTCATTCATGGCATATTGACCTGTGGTTTTAATTTTCCCATTGGCGTGATAACTTATGTAAGTACTATCTTTCAAACCATTTTTAAAATAGCTTACATCCATCGGTGAATTATTGGGATAAAAGTTAGTGTGTTTGCCTTGTAAATAATTTCGAGTGAATGTATAGGTTCGGGCAATTTTACCAATTGGATTTTTCTCAGTGATGGTATTAGGTTCACCAAATTTTATTTTATGGTCTAATGTAATATTTCCTGCTGTGTCAAATTGAATGATTTGTGTTTCTAGTCCTTTGTCAAACACTTCTTTTTTATTTATTTTACCATTGCCCCAATAATAATATTGTGGTCCATGCATTTCATCATTTAGATAATATTCTTTGTCAATTAAATTTCCAATATTGTTATAGGTGTACCAAAACCCTTGTCTCTTGCCTTTGGTATACTCTCCTTCTTCTGCCAATATTCCATTGGAAAAAAATCGTTTGTATCGACCATCCATTTCACCGGCATCATAATTATAATCGGTGTTCACTTTGCCATTGCTAAAATAAGAAATCATTTTCCCTTCTTGATTTCCTTTGACATATTCTACAACGTTTTTCAATTTCCCATTGTAGTAATACGATTTATATTCTCCATTAAAAATACCATCTCGATCACATACTACTTCTTTACTCAAATTGCCGGTGGTATTGTATAATTTCAGTAAATTTTTTTGTTTATCATCCATCTCACTGCTGCTTACAATTTGATTGGTAAGTACATTGTAGAAATTAATTTTTTTGATATGTCCTTTCTTGTATTCGGTGATGCATTCTATTCTACCCTCTTCATCTTTATCTGTAGATATTCCTTCTTTGTCGCCCTTGTCATAGTTGGTAACACTACTTTCTAGACCATTGGGGTAATAATAAATTTGACTACCATCGAGTTTGCCTTTACTATATTTTTCCTTAGAGCTCAATTTATTATTGTCATCATAATTCATAAAATCACCATCTCTTTCACCATTCACCATTTGCCCTTTTGTAGCCACATTTCCATTGCGATGATAGATTGTCATTTCACCATTCGACTTTCCTTTTTTCAACATAACTGTGCTGTATACATTTCCATCTTTATAAAATTCTTTTACTAAACCATCTACTTCATTATCGACATAATTGATTTGGTAATGCGGTGAACCTGATTCATAATAAATAGTGGAAGGTCCGTTTCTATCCCCATTTTTATAGGTTTCTTCTAATGCTTTGCTACCATTATTATAATATTCTGTATAGTTATTTTCCTTTTTACTATTCACATAAACACCATTTGTTTTCATTAAGCCATTCGAATAATATTCACTTGCATGGCCATTTAATTTCCCATTTTCCCAAACACCTTCTTCTTTTAATACACCTGTATAATAGTAGGATTTGGTAATGCCTTGCAGAACGCCATTCTTGTAATTATTAATATGTAATGGGTCGCCAAAACCATTAAAGAAAGTCCATTCGCCTTGCAGATTTTTTTTATCATTATTCACTAATTTACCTTTCGCTACCGGCACATTGTCTTCGAATATAGTACCAATGTCATCTGTTCTTTTTGTTTTATCTAAAGTATGTTGATAGCCAATTTCATTGAGATAATCAGCAACTTTAGTACCCATGTTACCTATTTCTTTTTCATGCGACTTGACCAGTTTTTGCACATCGGCAGATTGCACGCCAGCAACCATGCGAACCGTCATGGCTTCAAATTGATTATGCGTAAATAAATAGCGATAAATAGGTACATAATAAGAACCCCAAAATTCGTTGAGGTTTTGAGATTCTGTAATTTTATCACACACTAAATTGAGTTGTCGGAATAAGGTTTCGTCAAGGCTAGTTTGAATTTTATATTTTTTTTCTAATGCAATTTTGGATTTGAAATAGACTTCTAAATCGGTATAGTCTTCTTTAAAATAGCTTTGTGCTTTTCTATTCGTAAAGCTATCGACCACGGCATCTGATAAATTGGACAATTGATACAATCCGTTTAAGGCTTGCTGCGAGCGTGTTCCAGTTGGGCTCAAAAGCAAACTCATAGTATAACTCAACATGGCTTGTATAGGATAGCCTTTATGTTCTGCAATGTAACCCATCATATAATGGGTATTGTAGGCATAGGGATTCATTAATAATACACGTTCAAAAATGGCAACTGCCGAATCCATTTTTCCTGCTAAATAGCAATTCACTGCACTGGTATGTAACATCCTGAATGAATTAGGAAAAAGTTCTATGCCTTTGCGAACAACCACTGCAGCTGAATCAAATTTGTTTTCATCATCTAGAACACTGCATAACAAAATATAATCATCATGTTCATATTCGCTAGGGAGTAAGGTTAATGCATGTAATAATGTTTGTTTGCAAAGTGCATACTGGCTATCCGCTCTTGCCGATAAGGCCAACTCATATAATGCCCAATGATAATTGGTATCATTTTCCGGAATCTGTTCATATTCCTTGATTGCCTTTTTAAATTCATCCTTATCATGATATTCTAAACCTTGTTTCATGAGATCTCCAGAATTTATCGTAAAGATTTTGTCTTGTGCAACACTTCTAGAAAAAAAGGAAAATGCGATAAAAAAAACCACAACTGCTTTTGTCATACTAATAAGTTTAAAGAATCTATTTTGAAAAGGAATAATAATGATGCATTAAATTTACACGGTTGAATTCATTTCGCAAATAATTTATGTATTATTTATTGTACGCATTTCTTTATCTCGTTTCATTATTGCCATTTTGGGTGTTGTATGGACTATCTGACTTCTTGTATTTCATCATTTGTCATTGTTTTCATTATCGTAACGCGATTATTATCTCCAACCTTAGCATTTCCTTTCCAGAAAAATCTATAGCAGAAATTGAGGATATCAAACGAAAGTATTATCGCAACTTGTGTGATAGTATCGTAGAAACAATTAAACTTATTTCTATTTCTAAAGAAGAATTGCATCGTCGCATCCAATGCAATTGGGAAATTTTTGATTTGATGACGACACAAGACAGGAATGGACAAGCTTTTATGTCGCATCAATTTAATTGGGAAATGGCAACTGTATTATGCAATTGGTATGCACCTCGTCGATTTACAGGTTTGTATATGCCCATCAATAACCCGATTTTTAATAGATTATTTCAACGCATTCGATCACGAAGTGGAACCCTTCTTATTCGCGTGCAAGACATGCAAAAAGAACTGCCAGCTATACAACAAAATAAGACCTTCTGGGGATTTATTGCGGATCAAAATCCAAGTGATCCAAAGCGGGTTTCTTGGAATTATTTTATGCATCGTCAAACTGCATTTTTTAAAGGGCCAGAGTTTGTGGCAAGACGATATAATAACATTGTCTATTTTGGAGAGATGATAAAACTAAGAAGAGGTTACTATGAAATAAAAATGAAGCTGGCATTTGAGCATCCTCGTGAAACGAAGGAAGGCGACATTACAGAAGCCTATGTTCGTCATTTAGAGGACAGTATCAAACGCCAGCCTGAGAATTGGGTTTGGTCACATCGAAGGTGGAAACACGTATTTCCTGAAAATTAAAGTAAGTATATACTCCCAACTTCGCGGACCAAATAAATTAAGATTGTAATGATCTAATCATTTGTCAAAGTTTAAAAATTAGTTTCATATTGTCTAATACTATTTGTTAATATTGTTACAAATTTCAATGAAGTGAGTAAAATCAATGCTTTCCATTCTTAGTGAACAGCATGAATATTCAAATTCTTTTTTTTATTAAACAAAAGTAATGCCAAGTATGCGTATCGGACTTTATTTTGGAAGCTTCAACCCTATTCATGTAGGACATTTAATTATTGCCAATCATATGTTGAGCCATTGTGCGGTAGATAGAATTTGGTTTATTGTGTCGCCACAAAACCCATTAAAAGAAACAGCAAGTTTGCTCAATGAAAACAGTCGTTTCTATTTGGTTCATAAAGCGGTAGATAAGGAGCTCAAATTCAAAGCCAGTAATATAGAATTCTCCTTACCTCGTCCTTCATATACCATTGATACACTCACGCATCTTAGTGAAAAATATCCACAATATAGCTTCTCGGTCATCATGGGCAGCGATAGTTTACAGAATATCAAGAAATGGAAAAATTATCAACAACTGCTCAAGCAATATCTTATCCTCATTTACGAAAGACCAGGGTATCCAATTGATTTAACGTTGAGTAAAAATATTGAAGTGGTTAAAGCACCACTTTTGGATATTTCGTCCACCTATATTCGTCAATTGATTAAAGAAAAAAAATCCATTCGTTATCTCGTAACCGATGAGGTATTGGATGAAATACAAGCGAGTGGTTATTATAGTAAATAGGAGATGATTAGGTGATTAAGAAGTGAAATCAATGATTTATCGGAAATTAGCGGACTTGTATTCTGCCATTATATCAGCTCTTTTTAAATTTTCGTTTTAATAAAATGAATTTGAATTTTAGGTTGTCATAGATCAAACCTAAAACCAATGCCAATGCAGCAAAAAATAAAGAATGAAGTTTAAACTTAGCGTATAAAATTCCACCAATGATACCGCCAATAAAGAAGAAACTGATGATGGTTAATCGCAATTTGATAGATGAAATGAGCTTGTCATTTTGTTCTTTTTCTTTGTAAAAAAACAACTGGGATAATTCAATGCCTAGGTCGGTAAATAACCCAGTTAAATGTGTTGTTCTAACACTTGCATTGGAAATGGAAGTCACCAAAGAGTTTTGTAAACCCATGGCAAAAAGTAAACTACATGCAATGAAATTGGCGTTGTTCATTATTAGGGATTGACCCCAAAAGCCGATAACAAAAAGAATTAAACATTCGATGAAGGCTGGCACTACAAAAACATAAAGATCGTTTTTTCGGGATGTAATTTCTATCAGAAAATTGGAGACAAATGAACCGAGAAAGAAGAAAAATATGTAGAGAAAATAAACAAACGCTTGCCAAAAATTGAGTTTGAAAATTTCGTCTACAAAAAAAGCAAAATGTCCTGTGACATTGGTTGTTAATCGTTGCACAGCAAAGAATCCTGCTACATTTACTATACCTGCAACAAAGGATAATAACGAGGCAATCCGTAGGTTATGAATTAAAGTTCGTGTCTTACCTTGATGTCTAAACATTTTATAGTATTTCTTGGTAAGGTAAAGTTTGTATACTCTCGAAGCAAAAGGACAACTTACTATTTATCCGAATTAGTTTTTTGATTCTTTATGATTCCTGTTTGTCTTGTGATTTTGTTTTGTTTACATCCATCATTTCCATGAGCTTCATACCTAGTAATCCATTGATAGATCCATCGGTTCCATTGCCACCGCCAATCAGTATTTCAGGCATTACTTTAATATGTCCTTTTCCTATTTCTTCTGTAATTTTATATTTGGCAAAATTATCACCGCCCATCGCATTTACTTGTAATTGATAAGCCTCGGCGGTAGATTTCCCAATAGCCATAATTTTTTCTGCTTCTGCCAAACCAGTTTTTGAAATACGTTCTGCTTCGGCACTTGCGGTTAATTTAGTTGCTTCCGCTTGTGCACCAGCTCTTGCTTTAGTTGCTTCAGCTTCGGCGTTGGCTCTCATTTTAGTTGCTTCGGCTTCGGCATTTACATTTAGTTTCAAACTGGTTGCATCACCTTCTGCTTTCTTCACGGTGGCGTCGGCTGTTCGTTGCGCTATTTCTACACTTTGTGATGCCTTTACAATTTCTTTTTGCATATCGGCAATGGCAGTTTCTTTTTCTACACCTTGACGTTGTTCTTGCGCCATCTTTTGTGTTTGATAAGTCTTCTGTTCTTCTTCTGCTATTTTACGATCTGTAAGTGTTTTCATTAATGCATCGGGTGGAACAATATCACCTATCAAGGTATCTACAGCGTTTACATTGTATTCGTCTAATACAGCGCGGATATGGCTTTTAGCAGATTCTTGTCTTTCTTTACGAGTACTTAAAAAGGAAATCACATCACTGTCTTGCGCCGAATTTCTAAAATAATTACCGATAGTTGGTTCCAACACTTGCGATACTAAATTGGTCATGCTTCCAAAACGTGCAATCACTTTGGGCGCTTCGTTGGCAGGCACGTGTATGATTTGTGCAACATCTAAATTGAATGGGAAACCATCTTTAGAACGTACGGTAATTGTTGATAAATTTTTATCTAAATTATGAGATTCGCTTCTAGCATTTGCCCAATTGAGAACGAGATTAGTTGTAGGTACCGCTTCCAATTTGGTAGTATATTTATTGATGGCATATTTGCCTGGACCAAGTGGTTCCATCCACACACCACGTTGACCTTTAGATACAATATTGCCATGTTTGAACGAGTCGCCAGTTACGTCTTTTCCATCTTCACCAATATACGAAATTACAACACCTACATAGCCAATGGGAACATCGGTCATTGGTGTTTCTTCGATTTGTATTGCCCAAGGATTGATATAATAAGAGCCTGCTAAAACAACTTGTGGTTGCAAGCCTCGGTTACCACCATTCACTAAAAATTTATTTACATCTTGAAAGTTATTGTGACCGTCAACAAATTTACCTGCTATTTGACCAATAGGAATTGGGTCACCATCCATAGCGGTTATGATGCCTACCATATTTTCGTGAATAACCAATTGGTCTGTAAGCGCTACTTCAAACAAATGGGTATTAATTCTGTATGAACCTGCGGTCATGAATGAAGTTTGTCGACCACGTTGTCCACCATTATCCAGAAACTTTGTCGCGTCTTGGAAGTTATCACTTTCAGTATGTCTAGCTAATATTCTACCTGTTGGAATTTCAGAACCATCCTTACTAAGCACTAAACCTATTTTACCTTCGGGAATAATGACGAAAGGAACCATGTCTACACTATATTGCCAAGGCCACATAAACCAATACAAGCCTGGTGCCAATGTTTTTGCTTGGAATCCTGCTTCGCCTTTGGTGGCAATAATACGTCCATCGGGTAACTCTTTATTGGCACCAAACAAGACAAATTTTTTGGTGACCAAGCCAATTCTATTTTCTGGAACAATTACCATTCCAAAGAAAACCCGCAAGACAAATTTGTAAAAAATAATAGAAAGAAGGATTAAACCAATCCACCAATAATGCATAAGAAAGTCGTTCATAATTTGGATATTTTATTATTTAACGAAGGTAAACTTATTCAGGATTCAATAGCAAAATTTATAGATGTAGAAATCCAAATTATTTATTTTACCAATATTGATTTTACGGTATTAATCAATTGGTTCATCTTACTTGAAGGGCAAGACTAAACATGTTAGAGAAATACAATGTTCATTAGAAGGTGCATTGCGGCAACGATAGTAGTGGAAATCCTTTTTGCTGGCTCTGCAGCAAAAAGATTGAAACGGATAGCGTGTATGCCGCCCAAATAATTTGTATGATTAGTTTAATGAAAAAAGTCTGTTGTCGACCCCAATTCTAAAATTGCATTTTTTGTCCAAATGCTAAATCACCAGCATCGCCTAAGCCTGGTACGATATAACCTTTAGCGGTAAGTTCGTCATCGATGTCGGCAGCCCAAATATGAAAGCTTGGATATTTATGTCGTATAGCATCTATGCCTTCTGTGCAGGCAATTGCCACTACAACATGCACTTCTTTGGGGCTACCATAATCATGCAATTCATCCAATGCCATAATTAAAGATGCGCCTGTTGCTAACATCGGATCTGCAATAATTAAAATTCGTCCTTCTAAATTGGGGCAGGTCACATACTCCTGATTGATTTCAAAACTATCATCATCCTTATGTTTTCGATAGGCAGCAATGAAGGAACTATCTGCTTTATCAAAATAATGGAGCATGCCTTGATACAAAGGAACACCAGCACGAAGTATAGTAGCAATGACAGGTTGACTCTCTAATTCGCGCCCCATGTAAATACCCAATGGGGTTGTGATTTCTTTAGCAATGTAAGGCAATTGCTTACTAATTTCATACGCCGCTACTTCACCAATTCTTTCCATATTGCGTCGGAAGCGCATCCTGTCTTGCTGTACAGAAGTATCACGTAATTCATTGACCCAGTCATTGATAAGAGAATTTGTTTTTGCTAGATGATGTACCATGAGCGAAAGATAGAAAAGTTTTTTGTAATACCTTTTTTGATGCGCTATTTTTACACGCAGATTTTTATTTTACCCCAAGAGAAAAGTATTAGAAAATGGTATATCAAGCAATAGGAACAATGAGTGGTAGTTCGATGGATGGACTTGATATTGCACTTTGTCGTTTTGAAGAAATTGGTGGAAATTGGTCTGTTGATATTAGACATGCTGCGTGTATTCCTTTTGATGCTTATTGGTCACAATTATTGCCAAATATCAGCTCCTTACCGGCCAAAGATTTATTCATCGCACATAAGGCATTCGGACTTTGGATGGCAAAAGAAATACAGTCTTTCATAGATAAAAATGATGTAGAACATCAGGTGCATTTGATAGCTAGTCATGGTCATACTGTTTTTCATGAACCCCAACAAGGCATGACATTTCAAATGGGTTGTGGTGCAACTATTGCGGCATATACACGAATGCCAGTTGTGAGTGATTTGCGTTGCATGGACATTGCATTAGGTGGACAAGGTGCGCCAATAGTGCCTATTGCAGAGAAATTATTGTGGAAGGAATTTGCTTATTTTTTAAATATAGGTGGTATTGCAAATATCACCATACATGATGCCAATGCAAATACCATTGCATTTGATGTTTGTCCTGCGAATCGCGTTTTAAATTTATTGTCGAATGAAATAGGAATGTCTTATGATGCCGGTGGCGAAGAGGCACGTAAAGGAAATTTGAATGCTGATTTATTGTATGAATTAAATGAATTGCCTTACTTTAATTTACCGCATCCAAAATCTTTATCCAATGCATTCGGGGTGAATGAAGTGTATGGTATCATCCAAAAATATAGCATACCAGTACAAGACAAATTGAATACCATGTGTGTGCTTATTGCAACACAAATAGCAAATGCCATTTCCCGTGTTGAAGTACCCACAAGTCTGCAAAAAATATGGGTTACAGGCGGTGGTGCTTATCATACTTTTTTGATAGAAGAACTTAGCAAAGCATTGTCACCATTGCCTATAGAAGTGGTCATTCCTAGCGATGACATGATACAATATAAGGAAGCAGTTGCCATGGGATTGATAGGTATACTTCGATGGAGAGAAGAGAATAATGTGCTTTCATCTGTAACTGGTGCGAGTAGAAATAGTGTAGGCGGTGCATTGTGGATGGGGCAAGAATAAGGTCTGAATCACGGATGAAGAGGATGAAGAAGATTGCACGGATAATGCATAGTTTGAATCACGGATGAGGAGGATGAAGAAGATTGCACAGATAACGCATAGTCTGAATCACGGATGAAGAGGATGAAGAAGATTGCACGGATAATGCATAGTTTGAATCACGGATGAAGAGGATGAAGAAGATTGCACGGATAATGCATAGTTTGAATCACGGATGAGGAGGATGAAGAAGATTGCACGGATAATGCAAGAATTATATAGTCTGAATCACGGATGAGGAGGATGAAGAAGATTGCACGGATAATGCAGGAATCATATTGTCTGAATCACGGATGAAGAGGATGAAGAAGATTGCACGGATAATGCAGGAATCATATTGTCTGAATCACGGA
>CANJRV010000083.1 GCA_947476825.1 Bacteroidota bacterium
CTATCATAAAATCAATGCCAAGTATTTGCAAAATTATTTAGATGAGTTCTGTTACAAATTAAATCGAAGATATTTTGGCAAAAGACTTTTTGATAGACTCGTTGTAGCAGTGGCTCAGAATCTTGTGGCAAACTAAGACAGAATCAATAAATATTAACTCAATTTAAAGATATTACTAAAGAACTATCATTGATTTACTGACCATTTGAAAATCTAAGCAAACTTAAAAAATCATAGCCATCACCCCAATCAAAAAAATCATAGTTCAGACAAAAGGATCCAGAATTCCTTGCTCTAAATAATCTTCTCAAAATTAAATTTCCTCCCAAAAAATATTTCCCGAAATAAATTGCGCAACCAAATAATTGCATTTATATTTGCAACCACTTAATTGCAGATATAAAACTAATGGAATCCAGACGAGATATTTTTCAAGCAATAGCAGATCCTACACGAAGGGCAATCATACTTTTGCTTGCGGCTCAGGCTATGACACCCAATGCTATTGCAGAAGAATTTCATACCAGTAGACAAGCAGTTTCAAAGCATATTCAAATTCTTGCAGAATGTGATTTATTGAAGCAAGAACAAAAGGGAAGGGAAATTTATTATAGCATCAACGCAAATAAAATGAAAGAGGTTGATAAATGGATAGAACAATTCAAAAAGATTTGGGAAACACAATTTAATCAATTGGATAAAGTATTATTAAAACTAAAAAAAACCATGAAGTAGCCATGAAGTAGACATGAAGGATGTCACTTCATGGCAGAAAAGAAAGCATGAAGTAGACATGAAGGATGTCACTTCATGGTGCACAACAAAACATGAAGTAGACATGAAGGATGTCACTTCATGGTACAGAAATAAAACAAAAAATATGAGCATGAATTTATTCTTCGACTTCACTGTCGACAAAACGAATCACAACATCCACATTAAACGCGAATTTGCAGCTGACCGTTCCACCGTTTGGGATTGTTATACAAAATCGGAAATCCTAGACCAGTGGTGGATGCCTTTGCCATGGAAATCAAAAACAAAAAGTATGGATTTTAGAGAAGGTGGTAAATGGCATTATGCAGCAGTGGGACCGAATGGAGAAGAGCATTGGTCGATTACCAGCTATGTGAAAATTGAACCGCAAAAAATGTTTATTGCCAATGATGCCTTTGGTGATGCGGATGGAAATATAAACCCACAATTGCCGCAATCACAATGGACGATGAATTTCAGCGACATGGAAAACAATACGCTTGTATATGGCATCATGCAGTTTTCAGACTTAGCGCAGTTAGAGCAAATCATTGCTATGGGCTTCAAAGAAGGTCTTAATATGGCGATGGAAAACTTGGATTCGATATTAGCAAAAAAGTAGACTATTTAAGTAATTACTCAATGCAAAATATACTAAGTCTGCCCTCGGACTAAGCATTAAAAAATAAAAAATGAACAACCATTTATTCTTCGACTTCAAAGTTGATAAAGCAGCAAAAACAGTACAAATAACTAGGGAATTTGATGCCGACCTCGATTTGGTTTGGGATGCTTTTACGAAAGCAGAAATTCTTGACCAATGGATGGCACCTGCTCCGTTTATGGCAAAAACAAAATTGATGAATTTTGAAGTTGGTGGCAAACGAGTCTATGCAATGGTAAGTCCCGAAGGTTATGAACGTTGGGCAATTCAGACCTACACTTCCATCAGTCCTAAAACTAATTTCAAAATGTTTAATGCATTTGCGGACAAAGATGGAAATCCAGAAACCCTTGGTTCTGATTGGGATTATACCTTTAGCGAACAAAATGAAAAAGTAATTGTTCACGTTGTTATTTACAATGAATCGCTGGAACGCATGGAGAAGTTGATTGAAATGGGCTTTAAAGAAGGCTTTAAAATGACCATGGAAAATCTTGACCAATATATTGAAGCACAATTTAAACTGAGGAAGCAAATGAAAACAAGCTATACAGCAAGAGTATGCACATACCTAAATTTCCCGGGTAATACAGAAGACGCGTTCCTGTTTTATAAGTCTGTTTTTAATACTGAATTTTCTGGCAAAGGATTACAACGTTTTGAGGATATTCCTGCAGCACCAGGTAATCCAACAATTTCGAATGCTATCAAAAAAATGGTTTTGCATGTGGAATTGCCAATTTTAGGTGGACATATTTTAATGGCTACTGATGCGCCCAAAGAAATGGGAATGACATTGACACAAGGAAATAATATGCATATTTGTTTGGAACCTGAAACAAAAGAAGAAACTAAAAAATTGTTTGATGCTTTGTCGAAGGATGGTAATATTGTAATGCCTTTAGCCGATATGTTTTTTGGAGCCTATTTTGGCGAGTGTACAGACAAATTTGGGATCAATTGGATGTTCAATTGTATAGAGAAAAAATAAACTAGAGAAAGGATAATATTTCGATAGACTTGTTAAAATCGAAAGCCAACTTTATTCAAGAGTAGTAAGTGTAATGTAAAATTCAAAACTTTTAAATGGTGAATATTCAAGAACAAATCGAAGCCTATATTAAAAGCCAAAGTGCTACAAAACAAATGGATATGCAGGAGTTGCACAGTGCTATTCTGCAAGTGATGCCAGATTGTAAGTTGTGGTTCTTGGATGGTCGGAACAGTGATAATAAAATTGTTGCTAATCCGAATATTGGATACAGTTCTTACTACATGCATTATGCGGATGGTTCTACTCGAGAGTTTTATCAAATTGGTTTGAGTGCAAACACAACTGGAATTTCTGTTTATATAATGGGTCTTGAGGATAAGACCTATTTGTCTCAGAATTACGGTCAAAAAATTGGTAAAGCAAGTTTGACTGGTTATTGTATCAAATTTAAAAAGTTGAAAGATATAAACTTAGACATATTATTAGAAGCAATACGATATGGGGTTGATGCCACTAACAATTAGTATTGTTTGAATAGATATATTTTAGGATTTCTATTTTAGAAATGCAACTCTCTAACCAATTATTGCGATGGAGTAAACTACTATATTTCTATTATAAATTGGATTTTAGAAATTTATAAGCTTTCCAATTGTTTTACATTTATCTTTGAAAAGAAACATTATCAAAATTTTTTACCATGCGATGGTTGAATTATCTTGTTTGTGCTTTTATTAACTCATACCATAACGATGAATAAATGACAAAGAAGAAAACATGGTCATCCAAATGGATGGATAGTTGGAAAAAACTAGGGCCTGGACTCGTGACAGGAGCGAGTGACGATGATCCATCAGGTATTGCTACTTATTCTCAAGCAGGTGCTGCATACGGGCTAGCCACATTATGGACTGCAATCATTGCCTTCCCATTGATGGCCTCTATTCAGCAAATGTGTGCAAGAATAGGCTTGGTAACAGCAGAAGGTTTAACTGGGACGCTTAAAAGGCACTATCCAAAACCTATTTTATATTTGATGTTGTTGTTTAGCTTTCCTGCAATTGTGCTGAATATTGGTGCAGATATTGCAGGCATGGGTGCAGTCGGAAATTTATTATTTCCATCCATCGACGCTAATTATTTTAGTGTTCTTTTTACCATTATTTTACTCGGATTAATTATCTATTTGCCTTATCAAAAAATTGCATCTGTGTTGAAATATTTATGCATAGTGATGTTGGTTTATTTTATAGTTCCATTCTTATATAAACAAGATTTAGGTGAAATTTTTCGAGCAACTTTTATTCCAACTATTCATTTGGATAAAAAATTTATAGCTATTATCGTTGGTATACTTGGCACAACCATTTCACCCTATCTTTTCTTTTGGCAAGCCTCTGTTGAGGTGGAAGAATTGAAGAGTAAAAGGAAACATTTGATCGTGAATAAAAAGATCATTCATGAAATGAATCAAGATGTCGATTTTGGAATGACTGTTTCTGGTTTTGTCATGTATTTTATTATTCTTGCTACTGGAACCGTTTTGTTCAAAGGCGGCATACATCAAATTGACACGGTGGAACAAGCTGCTATGGCATTAAAACCATTGGCTGGAAATATGGCTTATCTTTTATTTGCGATTGGTGTAATTGGCACGGGGCTTATTGCCATTCCTGTATTGAGTGGTTCTATTTCTTACATTATAACAGAGACTTTTGGTTGGGAGCAAGGACTAGATAAAAAATTTCATGAGGCAAAAGCATTTTACGTGATTATCGCCATTTCCTTGATACTTGGATTGTCTTTGAATTATGTTGGCATTACTCCCATTCAATCTTTGATTTATACCGCCATTTTGTACGGACTTACAGCACCTGTTCTTATTGCCATCATTCTGCACATTTCAAATAATAAAGTAATTATGGGGGAAAATGTAAATGGGAGACTGGCAAATATTCTTGGTTTTGCCGCATTAATCATCATGAGCATTGCAGCGGTGACTTTAATTTATTTACAATTTTCTGAATAAGGATGACAAGATGTATATGCCATGAGAGATGTATCATTTGAAAAATTAATGTTACATAGAATTAATGGTCATCACCTATTTGTACATATCTTTTATGCTTTTTACCAAAGCCTTAGTATATAACACCAATTCTGTATTAATTTTAGCGTTTTCTACATATCAACATGCAAACAATTCGTATTGAAAATTTATGGCTCTGCGCAGAAGATGCTACCATTTTGGATGTACGTACTCCAGCCGAATTTGAAAAGGGACATATCCCAAATGCTAAAAATCTTCCTTTGTTCAGCAATGAAGAAAGGGTAGTGGTCGGTACAATATACAAACAAGATTCTCCGGAAAATGCATTGTTACAAGGTTTAGATTTTGTGGGTTCTAAAATGAGTTTCTTTATTCGAGAAGCCAAAAAACTGGCACCTAATAAAAAGGTGATTATGCATTGTTGGCGTGGTGGCAAAAGAAGTCAAAGTATGGCGTGGTTACTTGCCATGGCGGGTTTTGATGTAACCGTTTTACAAGGTGGATATAAGGCATACCGAAAATATGTACAACATTTTTTAGCCACACAAGAACCGAAATTTGTTTTAATTGGTGGGCAAACTGGTAGTGGTAAAACAGAAGTTCTCCAACATTTGCAAGCCATGGGAGAACAAGTATTAGACTTAGAAAAATTGGCAAACCATAAAGGATCTGCATTTGGTTCTTTGGGCGAATCACCTCAACCAAGTTGCGAACATTTTGAAAATTTACTTTTCACAAATTTTCGTTTATTTGATTTTACCCGAAGAATATTTGTTGAAAATGAAAGCAAAATTATTGGCACCTGTTTGATACCTCCCTATTTTTATGCAAGCATGAGAAATTATTTTTTTATCCATTATTCGATTCCCATTCATTTACGCGTGCAAAGACTAGTGGCGGATTATGCCGTTTTTAGTAAAGAAGAATTGAAGGATAGATTCACAAAAATAAAAAATAAATTGGGTGGTGAGCAGTACAAAAGTGCATTGCAGAATTTAGATGAAAATGATTTCGCAAGTGCTGCAGAAATTGCTCTGAAGTTTTATGATAAAACCTATTTATTTGGGTTGGAAAATAATACAACGCCGAATAAAATCGAATGGACATTTGAACATGCCGACATGGAAATTATAGCAAAGGAAATACAAACTATTTGTAGCAAACAACATATATAAAATGGAAAAAACAATATTCAAACTTACACAGTTCTCTCATGGTGCTGGCTGTGGCTGTAAAATTTCACCTAAAATTTTAGATAGTATTTTACAAACCCAATTACTCAAAAATAATTTTCCCAATCTTCTTGTGGGTAATGAGGAACGAGATGATGCTGCCGTTTTTGATCTCGGCGATGGGACAGCTATCATCAGCACTACTGATTTTTTTATGCCTATTGTAGATGATGCCGAAACCTTTGGTAGCATTGCTTCTGCCAATGCTATTAGTGATATTTATGCCATGGGTGGAACACCATTATTAGCTATTGCTATATTAGGGTGGCCTGTTAATACAATACCTGCTGAGGTTGCTAATGCGGTAATTGAAGGTAGTCGCAAGACATGCGCGGATGCTGGAATTCCTTTGGCTGGTGGGCATTCTATTGATTCGCCAGAACCTATATTTGGTTTGGCGGTTACGGGTAGAGTTGATATTCAACATTTGAAAAAAAATGGAGGTGCACAAATTGGTGCTTCCTTATATTTAACCAAGCCTATAGGAATCGGCATTTTATCTACAGCACAAAAGCAAAATAAATTAAAACCAGAACATCAACATATTGGTGCAGAACAAATGTTGCGATTGAATAAAATTGGCTATTTATTTGGCAAACAAAATTATATTTCTGCGATGACGGATGTCACTGGATTTGGATTACTTGGCCATCTTTGTGAAATGTGTGAAGCAAGCCAAGCAAGCGCCGACATTGAGTTAGATAAAATTCCATTTATTGATAAAAACATGTTGGAAGAATATCTGGCATTGGGTTGCATACCAGGAGGTACCAATAGAAATTGGGATAGCTATGGACATAAAATTGCTTTACAAAATGAACAGCAAAAATTCCTTTTAGCTGATCCACAAACTAGCGGGGGATTGTTAGTTGCCGTGAATCCAGGCAATGAACAAGCATTCGAAGAATTGTGTTTGCAAGAAGGAATGGTAGTACAAACCTTTGGGAAAATAATTGAACAAGGCGAGAAGAGAGTTTATGTGTCCTAGCAAATCCCAAATTCTAAATTCCAAAAGTTTAAAACTTACCATTGGGGCTTTTGTTTTTTTTCTCTGAACCTCTTATCATTCTTACGTTACAGTAATATATTAAAGGAGTTTGTGATTTTGAGTTAAGTTATGAGATGTTGAATATTAATTAGTTTATGAAAATTAGTTTATAAAAATCGTGAAGCTAAATGTTGAATGATCCGTGTATTGCGGCAACGATCGAATGGAAAGCCCGCACCATCTCCGCCTCGGGGTGGGCGGATCCTGACGTTTGCAGTCAGGACGTGTGTGCCGCCATAAATCCAGGAATTAATTTAATGTGCAAATATTATTTTCTTTTTCTACTGAAATTGTTCGTTACATCATGAAAAATACTAAATTCGCAACCATTAAAAAAAAACAGCGTAAAAAGTAAATATGGGTAGGCTTAAAGAACATTTTTATGAAACTGCGATTAAATCGGCAGAAGAAATTAAAACACTTATTAAAGAACATGGTGAAACGGTAGTAGATAATGTAACTTTATCTCAAGTGTATCAAGGGATGAGAGGAATTACCGGCTTAGTTACTGAAACATCTTTGTTGGATTCCAATGAGGGTATACGTTTCAGAGGTTATTCCATTCCTGAATTGATTGAAAAATTACCACATGTGGAAGGTGGTTCGCAGCCTTTGCCAGAAGGGTTATTTCATTTGATGTTGTTGGGTGAAATCCCAAGTCAAGATGATGTAGAACATATTTCAGCTGTTTGGGCTCGTCGCTCACATGTGCCTAATTATGTATTTCATGCTATCGAAGCGTTGCCTTTGCACACGCATCCAATGACGCAATTCAGCATTGGAATTATGGCATTGCAAACAGAATCCTTATTTGCAAAAGCATATAATGAAGGCATCAATAAAAAAGACTATTGGGATTATGTGTATGAAGATACCATGAATTTAATAGCTCGTTTGCCTCGTATCGCAGCTTATATTTATCGTCGTAAATATAAATTTGGGGAGCATATTCAACCCAATGGCATGTTGGATTGGTCTGCAAATTTTGCACATATGCTTGGATTTGAAGATGAAGAGTTTCGTGAATTGATGCGTTTATATTTGACCATTCATGCCGATCATGAAGGTGGAAACGTAAGTGCGCATACAACACACTTGGTAGGTTCTGCATTAAGTGATCCTTATTTGTCTTTTGCAGCAGGTATGAATGGTTTGGCTGGTCCGTTGCATGGTTTGGCCAATCAAGAAGTGATACGTTGGATAGAAGAAATGAATCGCGAATTGGATACCGAACAACCAAGCAAAGATCAAATTGCAGATTATGTTCGTAAAACATTGTTAGAAGGAAAAGTAGTTCCAGGTTATGGACATGCTGTACTTCGCAAAACAGATCCAAGATTTTTAGCACAAATGGAATTTGCAAAAAAATATTGTGCTGATGATAATTTGGTAAATACCGTTTGGAATGTGTATGAGGTTGTTCCGCCGATATTATCCAGCTTAGGAAAAATTAAAAACCCATGGCCTAATGTTGATGCTCATTCTGGTGCATTGTTGAAGCACTATGGAATGGTAGAAGAAGATTTTTACACGGTGATGTTTGGTGTTTCCAGAGCCTTAGGTGTATTGGCTAGTCTTTGTTGGGATCGAGTATATGGTTTCCCATTAGAAAGACCAAAATCTGTAACAACCTTCCAAGTGAAACAATGGTTGAATAAAGAAATTAGTTCTTTAGAATAATAAAGAATTAAAATGATATAAGAAGGTCTTCAGAAATGGAGACCTTTTTTATTGCCTCCATTTATTTATACATTGCAATCTGAATATTATCTAGAAAGAAGGAAACTCGAGCTCCATTCCAAATACCAAGAATAAAATGATGCGGTTTGTTTTTAGGAATTCGTGTATAAAAATAAGCATGTCCCCAAACCATTGGATTGCCAGTACTGTAAATGGAGAAAGTGGGATTACCACATGCTTGAAAGGGATAAATGCCACTTTCGAATTCATTGATATTATTATTGTTTTGGTCTTTCCATTGAATGTATAAAAGAGGCGTATCCCATATATTGGGTGAATGATTTGCTTCAAAAAAAACATCGCTTGCTAATTGAATATATTTCGCTTTTCTGTTCAAATTGATCATGCTTATGGTATCAAGATAAATAGATTGTTCATCTGAATGCAAACTATATTTTCCATTTTTTGGTCGAATTGCATCCACATAGGGACGAAGCGGCTCGTCTTCAAAATCAAGTGTTTTAAGGTTTTGTATGAATACAGGATTATTCGGTTGTATCTCATTGCTCGATCGAGCAACTAATATATTGTGGTCGGATTTTGTTTTGCCGAATACAGAAAAGTAATACGCAAAATTGGATGCTTGTGTAATTAATACTCCCTTCGTGATTTGGTAATTCTGAAATAGATTAATGCAAATGGCGCTGCCAATGAGTATGCCAATAAATAATTTGCCGAACCATTTTTGGTATTCAAATAAAGCAATATATGTTGCCAAAGAAAATGCCAATAATGGATACATATGTTCCATTGGTCTGGAGCCAAATCCATTGATATAATTCCAACACCACCAAGAATAAATTATATAGATATGCAATGGAAGCAATACCACTGTGGCTAAGAAAGAAGTTCGCATACGTTTGTAAGAAAAATAAATTCCAATACAAGCTAAGATCATGATAGGCGTCCAAGAAAGCCAGCCATTATTAAAACTAAACAAACCATCTATAATATGTGGATGAGCAAAATCAAAACCTTCGCTAACATAGCCATTGTAAATCCAAGAATTGGTGTACTTTTTCCAATAGATTATTTGCGGAATAAATACACTAATTGCTGCAAGTGCTGCTACCAGAAATTGTTTGATATGTTGCCAAATAAATACAAATCTCTGTCTAAATTCCTTTTTACTTTTTATATCCCAAAGCAGCAATAAGAGTATGCAATAACATTCATTCATTCGAACTAATGTAATGAGGCCGGTAATAAATCCGATGAAAATCATTCGTTTCCAAGATGGTTTTTTATAATAGGTATCTATGCAATAGAGGTATATGCTATAGAGGCTAAATAATAGTCCATGCGACATGATGGAATTTAAGGTGGTATTGTAATATAAATTGGTAGCAAATACCAAAGTTAAAATAGTTACAAGCGTTACTTCTCTTGAAAAATATCGGCGTAATAATATCGTCAAATAATACAAGCCAATCAGTACCCAACAAATCACACCAAGCCCTAATGCCAAACTATAGGGTTCAGAAAAGCCATCAGCTAAACCACCTGTGTTGGATATACATGCATGTGCAATAAAAAAGAATGGAGCTAATAAAGTAGCAACACCGCTCGTATATTTGACCACCATTTTTCCAGTAACTGGATGCTGTTTATACAAACCGTATTTGTCGCTTAGGGGATCCGCAAATTCAGGTGCATGAACTCGTGTCGCATCCACTGTTTGCATATAATTACCCAAATCATTATAAATAAAAGTAGCAGGCAAATAACTAATATATCCCCACGAATCACCTCGAGTAATATTTTTCTCCCAATGGTCTAGTTTGAAAAAACTATACACTAAGCAAACGCCAATACATAAGATAAATGTTACTTGATTCTTCATGATTGTATTCAGCAAACATAAGTATATTCATTTTTGTAGAACGGAGTTTTTTTCTTTTTCAACGTTACTCGATTTTGGTTGTTTGGTGTCTTCATTTTTATGCAAAGGGATTCATTCTCATTTTTCTGATGCGCACATCTCACTACTTTTTCGCAAGGGGCTGCACCCCTTGCTATTATATGTTGCCCTTTCAGGGCTTGGGGAGATGCGATCTCTTTCTCTTTTTTTTACGAGGCTCTCATCTAACTACTCACATCTCGCTACTTTCTACTAACTACTATTTACTAACATACTAATTACTAACTACTAACTACCATTTAGCAAGGGGCTGCACCCCTCGCTATTATATGTTGCCCTTTCAGGGTTAGGATTTTCGTGTTTTTTTTTATTCTAATTCTATCTCCTTTTTCACGAGGCCTCTCATTACTAACTACTAACATCTAACTACTTTCCCTATCCACTACCGCAAGTCGTTTCATCCAATGAACAACAATGCAAATGAAATCATATTCATCTATTACTTTTCCTTTGACTTGATAAATGCCCGGCCCAGTAAATGGGAATTGTAGCGCACTTGCAGGGAAGTGAACTGTATCTACCCATTCTCCTTTAAGGTCGATAAAAGTACCAAAATACATACGGTCACCTTTGGACGTTTTTGTGTATTTTACATGAATCAAATAAGCGACAATATCTACTTCTTGTTGAATGAAATCTTTTAATTGGCAAGCTAATAAGGTGGATGGAAGTGCATCGCGAAGTAGCGAAAAGGGGGAACACAATGAAAAGCCGAAGAGTTCAATTTCTTCGAATGCCTGATCAATAGGCGTATGTACAAATTGCGGCAATTCCCATGTAGGGGCTGTTGTTACAAATAATTCTTCATGTTGTATTTTTTTGCGTGGCTGTAATACGGCGTGTATTTCCCAAAGTAATTCTGTTTTGTTGCGTTGGGTAAATGCAAAACATCCTGCTCGTATCAACAAGCGTATTTGCTCAATGCTCATTGGCACTCGATGTATAAAATCAAACATGTCTGTATACATACCATGTTGGTGTCGCTCGTGTAAAATACGATGAATAGTTTCCTCTTCTATTTCATGGATAAAACTGAGCCCTAAATAAATGGTATTGTCTATGAGGCTACAGTACGACATGCTATAATTTAGGCAAGGAGCTTTGATGTTTGCACCATGCATTCGTGCTTCATGTATATATAATTCTCTGCGATAGAATCCGCCGCCATTGTTGAGTGTAGCTACTAAGTATTCTAATGGATAATGGGCTTTTAGATAAAGTGCCTGGTAACTTTCTACTGCATAGCTTGCTGAATGTCCTTTGGAAAAAGCGAAGTTGGCAAAGCTTTCAATTTGTGTCCAAATGTCGTTAATGAGTTTATTGGCATAGCCCTTTTGTTGGCAATTGTAAAAAAACTTTTCTTTCACTGCCGCAAATTCATTGCGTTGTTTGAATTTCCACGACATCCCTCGACGCAAATAATCTGCTTCTGCCAAACTAAGCCCTGCAAAAAAATGCGCAATTTTAATGACATCTTCTTGGTAAACCATAACGCCATAAGTCTCGGCTAACAACGCATATAATTCAGGGATTTCTTGTTGTGCTTTAGCGCGCAAATTTTTATCTCGATAGCGAATAATATATTCACGCATCATACCACTTTTAGAAACACCAGGACGAATAATAGAACTTGCGGCGACTAAACGTAAATAATCATCGGCTTGTAATTTAGTGAGCAGCATGCGCATAGCTGGCGACTCTACATAAAAGCAACCAATCGTTTTGCCTTTTCGTAGCAAGGCTTTTACAGCTTCGTCTTGTTTGAATTGTGTAATATTATGTGGGTCTATTACAACGCCTTTATTTTGTTGAATTAAATGGATTGTATCTTTTATTTTGCCTAACCCACGTTGACTTAAAATGTCAAATTTGTAGAGTCCAATATCTTCTGCTTCTAACATACTAAACTGCGTGGTGGCATAACCTTTGGGTGGCATGCTGGTTGCAGAATAATAATGAATGGGTTGTTCGGAAATAATGATGCCACTAGAATGAATACTGAGATGACTTGGAAATCCTTGTATCCATTGGCTATAATGAAGTACTAATGCGCCAATTTCATCCGTTTTGCTTGGGTGTTTAATGTGCTGTAGCTTGTCGATTTCATCTGGTGGTAATCCAAATACTTTACCCAATTCACGTATCACTGCATCATGTTGAAAAGTGTTGTATGCGCCAAGTAAAGCGGTTCGTTTAGAACCAAATCGTTCAAAAATATATCGTGTAATATCATCTCTATCTGTCCACGAAAAATCCATATCAAAGTCGGGTGCATTATTTCGATAGAGATTAATAAATCGTTCGAAATATAAATCCAATTCAATGGGATCTACATCGGTGATGCGCAACAAATAAGCAATGATACTATTGGCGCCACTGCCTCTGCCAACATAAAAATAATTCTTATGTTGGGCATAGGTAATGATGTCCCAATTAATGAGAAAATAGGAAGAGAAATTTAATTGGGTAATGATTTCCAATTCCTTTTCTATCCTTTGCATCACTTCGGCACTAGGCTTGGGATAGCGATAGGGTAACCCTTTTAGACATTCTCTTCTTAATAATGCGACATCATTAGCGATGCTATCTGTGTAATGTTTTAAATTTTTATTGGCTAATTTCCCGTATTCAAAATCGATACTACAATCCTGAAAAATATGGGCTGTGTTTTGAATAATTTGCGGATACGCTGCGTATGCTTGCAAGGCTTCTGCTCGTGTATGCATTTTGTCGTTTACCTTGGCTTGTTGGGCAATTGGTAATTTGCTTAATAAATCGTTGGTGTCGATGGCACGCAATAAACGATGTGCATTAAATTGTTGTTTGTTGGAAAAAGTAGCGGTTTGTAATGCCACTAATTTATGCATGTTTTTTTTGATGGGCAGAAAAGGAATATTGGGAAGCTCATGTATAGCAATGCCGATGAATTCATTTTCTTTTAAATGCCATCCGGTATACATAGCCAATGGATAAATGATATAGGTTTGTTGGAATTCGGGTGCTTGTTCGGCAAATGCATGCTTGTTATGTAAATGATGGGAAAGGTGTTCATTCAATTCTCGAAAGCCTTCATTGTTGCGCGCAATGCCAATATATTTTTGTTGGGTATCATTTCTAAAATCAATACCTATAAGGGGTTTGATGCCCCTTGCTTTGGCTTGTCGTATAGTATCTATACAAGCAGATGTATTATTGATATCGGTCAATGCAAATGCTGTATAACCATTGCGTTGTACTTCATGAAGTAACTCTTCAACGGAGAAAGTGCCGTAGCAAAAACTATAGTAGGTATGACAATTGAGTAGCATGTAGTGAGTAGTTAGTAGTTAGTAGTTAGTAGAAAGTCGTAAGTAAAAAGTAGTTAGTGAGCTGTGCAAGCCCTGAAAGGGCGATATATGAATAGCGAGGCGGCGTAGCCCCTCGTACATGTCGTAAGTCGTAAGTCATAAGTCATAAGTAGTGAGTAGTTAGCAGCCCAAGCCCTGAAGGGGCGTTATATGAATAGCGAGGTGGCGCAGCCCCTCGTACAAGTCGTTAGCAGCCCAAGCCCTGAAGGGGCGTTATATGAATAGCGAGGTGGCGCAGCCCCTCGTACATGTAAAAAGTAGTTAGCAGCCCAAGCCCTGAAGGGGCGTTATATGAATAGCGAGGTGGCGCAGCCCCTCGTACAAGTCGTTAGTAGCCCAAGCCCTGAAAGGGCGTCATATGAATAGCGAGGTGGCGCAGCCCCTCGTACAAGTCGTTAGCAGCCCAAGCCCTGAAGGGGCGTTATATGAATAGCGAGGTGGCGCAGCCCCTCGTACAAGTCGTTAGCAGCCCAAGCCCTGAAAGGGCGACATATGAATAGCGAGGTGGCGCAGCCCCTCGTAC
>CANJRV010000084.1 GCA_947476825.1 Bacteroidota bacterium
ATACAATTGTAATACATGTTTAATTTTACTCATTGTGATAGATTTGTTCGCCATTTAGGATTAAGTTTGTTTATTCAAAATTTAATCCTAAATGACCGCAAATAATCCATCAAAATATTACCCTCTTTCAGGTGGTCAATTTGAACCGGCGAAGGGTGGTCAGTTTCAACCGGTGGGGGGTGGTCAACTTAAGCCGGATTTTGCAAATGACAATGGACTTGTTTGTCAATGCTCCGTTTGTACTGGTCAAAATAAAGGCAATAAATCGGCTTCTAATTCTGTTTGTTTATTGGTAAAAAAATTAGCAGATCGTTTTCCAGATGCCATCATATCAACACTCGCGTATCGAACAACATTGCAGGCACCAAGCAATATAGTACTACCTAAAAATACGGCGATACTTTTAAGTACTATCGATTTTCCGAAGGGACAAGCATTAAAAAATAGTACCTCTAGTGCAGCGTTTAAAAAATTGGTTACGAACTGGAAACAAGTCAGTAGTAATTGTTTGGTATGGGATTACCCAGTTCAGTATACAAACTATTTTGACTTTTTTCCAACCATTGCCATTTTGCAACAAGACTTACAATATTTTAAAGAAATTGGAATTACTGGTGTATTTGAACAAGGAAGTGAAAATGATTATAGCACTTGGTGTGATTGGAAATCCTTCGCCTCTGCCAAATTATTGTGGGACCCGTATAAAAATTTAGATTCATTGCGCTATAGTTATTTTGAAAATGCATATCCAGAACAAGTCGATTTTTTAAGTGACTTCTTGATGCAACTAGAAGCCAATTTAAAAAAGTCGAAAAAGAATTTAGATATTTATGGCACAATGTTCCAATCCTTAAATAGCTATTTAACGCAAGAGGAATTTGATTTATTTTATTATGAATTATGCGATAAATATTTGACAGTAAGTGGAAAAGAAAAAAGTCGTTTAACCCAGTTCTTCACCGCTTTAGTTTTTAATAAATTAGAAATGATTCGCTTGGGTGGATTAGGCGCAAAAGGATATGCTACAGCAGATGGTTTAGGTAATAGACATTTGAATACAGAAGTCAATAAGTTAATCACTAGCTTACAACAATATGCTGGTCAATCTAAAATATATACCTATGACGAAGATGGCGATTCTATCGCTCAATACATTCGTCAGTGGAATGATTTTATCATCAACAAGGATGGTAAAAATCTATTGTATAATAAAACGATTACCATACAAGATACTTATGATAAGGATTACCATGGCGATGCTACACATGCTTTGAATGATGGTGCTATCGGCTTCTTAGATTACGCAACGAATTGGTTATTATTTAATAATAAGGATATGGAAGTTGAAATACCAATTGCCAATATAGTCGCATTTAAAAAATTATCCTTAAATTTTCTCTATGATGTAAGACATACTTTTTATTATCCAGAAAAGGTTAGCGTTTATGGGATAAGCAAAAATGGAGTACCTACTTTATTGGCAGAAAAAACACCAACTCAAATAGAGACAAGTGAAAAACATAAATATACTTTTACATTTGATTGGGCGCAAAAACCAGCTTATGAAAAAATAAAAATTATTGCTATAAATAAACGAAATTTGTCCGAGGAATTTTATCAACCCAATAAAAAGGCAACCATCGCTTGTGACGAAATTGTAATCCAATAAAAGATGAAACGAAAACAAAATGTACAATTTTATGTAATTGCCATACTATCTTGTAGTATTTATTTTGCTGCATGTGACTTACAAAAAGGGAAAGCGAATTTGCCTAAAACAACCGTTCATTTTAAGGATTCTATTCGACATTATTTTGCTGTACCACAGGGTAAAGATTTGACCATTCCATTTACATTTTATAATACTGGACAAAATCCTTTGGCTGTTCTTGAAGTACAAACTTCTTGTGGTTGTACCAAAGCAGAATTTCCATCAAGGTTAATAGAATCAGAAGGTCAGGGCGATATTGTATTGCATTATAATAGTATCATGAATATTGGATACACGCAAATTTATGTTACTGTAATTATGAATACAGCGCCGGTATCTATTCATACATTAATTTTTGATGTGAATACGGTTTCCAATGCTTTGTATGTAAAAGATTATGAAGAATTATATGACGAGGAACAAGAATTGAAAAAGAAAACAGGTGTAGAAAATGCGGTTGATGGTGATGAAACACAAGCGTATAAAAACTACTATACCGATTCATTAGCGTACGATACTTATTAATTTTTTCTGTATTTAAAAGAGAACAATCCAATTGATTTATGGTGAAGAATGTTATTTTATTTGCTTCTGGAAATGGGAGTAATGTGGCTGCAATTTTATCGCATTGTAAGCATATACCCGATATACATTTCCCGGTAATAGTTACCAATAATCCGAAAGCGGGTGTAATACAATTGGCAAAGGAAAACGGTATTGATGTTATATTGGTTACGAAAGCAATTTTTGAATCCGCTGTTTTTTTAGACAGCTTAGAACGTTATAAACCATCTCTATTGGTATTGGCAGGTTTTTTATGGCGAGTGCCAGTTTATTTAATAGAGGCATTTCCTAAACAAATCATCAATATACATCCTGCATTATTGCCCAAGTATGGCGGTAAAGGCATGTATGGACATCATGTACATGAAGCTGTGATTGCAAACGCCGAAAAGCAAAGTGGCATCACTATTCATATGGTGAATAAGGAGTATGATGAAGGAACTATTTTGTTACAAAAAAAAGTAGACATTACACCAACAGATACAGCCCAAACATTGGCAAGTAAAGTACTTGCATTAGAGCATGAGTGGTATGTACAGGTGATACGGAATTTGTTGAAAGTCTAGATAAATCTAGACGAAATTCAAATGAATGCAACATGAATAGGAATGTGGCGCTTCAGCCCTTCCTATTCATGTTCAATTCCTATCGAATATATTCTTTCAATTCCTCCTCAAAATAATGCAATGCATTTTTGATAGGCAATGGCAGTCCGCCGCCTAATGCACAGAGAGAGCCTATTTCTAAAGTCTCTAATAAATCATTGAGTAAAACTCGATCTACTGTATAATCACTTGTTCTGGCTTTGTGCAACATTTCATAACCTCGTGTGCTACCAAGGCGACACGGAAAACATTTGCCGCAACTTTCATGTGCAGTAAATTGAAATAGATGTTCTAGATATTGAATTAATGGAAAGTCGGCAGGTAAACAAACTATAGAAGCATGACCCAATAAAAATCCATTTTCATTAAAGCTTTCAAAATCTATAGTCAAGTCTTTTATTTTTTCAATAGGAACTAAACCACCCAATGGTCCGCCTATATGCATGGCTTTAATGGCAGTTTTAAAACCTAAACCTAATTCATCAATTACAGTTTGTAATGGAGTGCCCATCTCTACTTCGTAAATGCCAGGTCGATTGAAAAAACCATCTAATGAAATGAGCTTAGTGCCTGTTGATTTACCACGTCCGATGGCAGCAAATTTCTCACCACCTTCTTGTATGATAAATGGAATACAAGCCAAGGTTTCAACATTACTCACAATAGTTGGTTTGTTGAAAAGCCCTTGCTGTGCTGGATACGGAGGACGCACACGTACCTCTGGTCTTTGTCCTTCGATGGATGAAAGTAAGGCGGTTTCTTCACCACAGATATAAGCACCTTGCGCATGAATAATTTTAAAATCAAAGGAGAAATCGGAACCGAAAATATTTTCACCCAACAAGTTTTGGTCTCTTAATTTTTGTATTTCTGTTATACAATGATTGATGCATTCTGGATATTCTGCTCTAATATATAGTACGCCAGAAGAGGCGCCAACAATGTATCCGGCTATCATCATGCCTAACAAAACTCGGTGCACTTGATGTTCTAAAAGATAACGGTCGCTGTATGCGCCTGGATCTCCTTCATCGGCATTGCAGACAATAAATTTAATATCGCTTTCTGTATTTTTACAGCTTTCTAATTTGAATGCAGTTGGAAATCCAGCACCTCCTCTACCCCGTAATCCAGAGGTTTTGAGGGCAGCCAACAATTCTTCTTTTGGTTGAAATAAAATGGTTTGTAAGAGTGAATAATAGGTTACCATATTTGTACTTGGTGCGGTAAGAATGGGTAAACCTTTACTACCAATAAAATAAGAATCTATAATTTTTGTTTTTTCGTTTTTGATTTGTGCAATGTTATCTATCGCATTGCCAGAATAATTGGAACCATCATAAAAGAAAGAACTGTTTTCGTGGCAACGACCTAAGCAACACATTTCTCCAATTTCTGTTCCATCAAAATGATTAGCTAATTTTTCTTTTAAGGCCGATTGTGTTCCTGCACTTAAGCAAGAACTTCCATTGCAGATATATACTTTTTTCCCTTTGTTTTCTTCTCTTGTATAATCATAGAATGTGGCACTACCATATACATTCGCATTGCCAATTAAAAATTCTTTTGCTAATTGTTCTGATTGTTCAATGGAAACAGATCCTGTATCCTGCGCAGCGTCGCCAAGTTTTTCAAATAAATTATTTTCTAATCCTTTGCGCCCAGAAAGTTCGCTGATATTGAACGACATAAATTTCTTTTAAGTAAACGAAGATAAAAATAAAAGGCTAAACTAAAAATGTGATGAAAGGAATAAGCTGTAGATGTAGTTGTATTGCGGCAACGATAGAAGTGGAAATCCTTTTTGCTTGCTCTGAAGCAAAAAGATTGGAACGGATAGCGTGTCTGCCGCCCTAATAATTCGAACAATAAAATTGATTTTATAGGAACATATTCATGAACCCACTATTCTTTAAACCATGAACTGTACATCACATAATTATTGGCGATGCGACCAATTTCGTTGTGTATTAATTCTTGTGAAATGTCCTTTACTTTTTTTGCTGGAACGCCAGCATAAATACTATTTGGTTCACATTTTGTATTTTCTAAAACCACCGCACCAGCAGCAATAATGGTATGACTAGCGATATGCACATTATCCATTACAATAGCACCCATACCAATTAATACATTGTCTTCAACAGTGCATCCATGTACTAAGGCATGATGACCAATAGACACATTATCGCCGATGTTTGTTTTTGTTTTTTCGTAGGTACAATGTATACAAGCGCCATCTTGGATATTTACTTTATTGCCAATACGAATACTATTCACGTCGCCACGAATAACTGCATTGAACCATACACTACACTCATCACCCATGACTACATCGCCTACTATTGTTGCGTTTGGTGCAATAAAGCAGTTGTCGGGAATGGTAGGCAGTACACCTTTTACAGGAAGGATTAGTGGCATATTTATTTTATTGTCAAACAAAGAAAAGAACTTTTACCCACTAATTCGTATTTCCATTTACTTTTCTGTTTCTTTGTAATCATGACGTCGCGGCAACTTTTTTTACAACATGTAGCACAAACATCGGATGCTCCACTTTGCTTTGAAATTGAAAAAGCGGAGGGTTGTTATTTATATGATGTGCATGGTAAAAAGCATATTGATTTAATCGGTGGCATTAGTGTGGCAAACACTGGTCATGGAAACTTGGCAATTAAAAAAGCGATACATGATCAAGTAGAAAAATATCTACATGTGATGGTGTATGGCGAAGTGATTCAAAGTCCACAAGTGAAGTATGCTAAGGCTTTGGCAGATGTATTACCAATATCATTAAACAGTATTTATTTTACCAATAGCGGTACGGAAGCAACGGAAGGTGCTATGAAATTGGCGAAAAGATTTACTGGAAGAAGTAAAATGATTTCGTTTAAAAACTCTTATCATGGCAGTACGCAAGGCGCATTGAGCGTAATGGGTAGCGAGTATTGGCAACAAGCATTCAGACCACTACTACCAGATATTTATCAGTTCAATTACAATGATATATCTGTTTTGGAATGTATAGATGATACTACAGCTTGCGTCATCATGGAGCCACTCCAAAGTGAAGCGGGCGTTTTAGAAGCAGATAAAAATTGGATACATGCCATAAGAGAAAAGTGCACAGCACATGGGGCTTTATTGATTTTGGATGAAATACAAACAGGCTTTGGAAGAACTGGAAATTTATTTTTATTAGAAGAATTAGGCATAATTCCAGACATATTATTATTGGGAAAAGCATTAGGTGGTGGTATGCCATTGGGTGCATTTATTGCAGATAAAAAAATAATGGACACCTTATCGTTTAATCCTGTATTGGGTCATATCACTACATTTGGCGGACATCCAGTGAGTTGTGCTGCTGGACTTGCTGCTTTAGAATTTGTGTTGCAAAGGGATACTATTTCGAGCGTTTATGACAAAGAAAAATTGTTTGTAGAATTGCTAGTTCACCCGGCTATACAAAAGGTTTCGAGTTGCGGTTTATTGATGGCATTACATTTTGATAGCTTTGAAACCAATAAAAAAATAATAGATACTTGCATAGCAAATGGTGTGTTCACAGATTGGTTTTTGTTTGCTGCACATGCTTTACGAATTGCGCCACCACTCACTATTTCAGAACAAGAAATTAGAGAAGCTTGTGCTATTATTCTACAAAGTATAGAGCAAGTGGTACATGCATAATCAATCTATTGCACGAATTTTATTTGCTTCTCTTTTAGCTTTGTTTTTCGTTGGAAGTTTTAGTTTTTTACCTTTTCAATTTTGGCAGTACGACACCTTAGTGCAAACTATTTTGGACGGTTTGCATCGGCAAGATTTGTATACGATATTAATGACACAATTTTTCACGCCGACAAAATATGAGCAAGTAAAAATGTTGGCAAGCATAGGTTCTGGATTTTCATTCTTGATGATGTTGGGCCTATGGTATAAAAGAGAAAATGGTATACATGCATTGACCTGCTTTGTTCAGGATATTGCGAAAGCTCGGCAAGGATTTAAAAAGACTTTTCAATTTCAAACAAAAACAAATCGTAAGCTTTTTTATATCCTGTTGTTTTTCATTTTTGTTCGAAGCATATATTATGCAACTACCTATTTTATTCAATTTGATGAAGCATGGAATTACAATATTTTTTTGCATCAACATCTATTTTATTCAGTTGTTGCATACAATAATTATCCTTTGCATAATTTGGTGACATGGTTTTTTGTACAAGCATTTCCTAGTAGTTTATTGGCAATGCGTATGCCTTCTATTTTGATTGGGATATGCAATTGTGTATTGGTTTTTTGTATCGTCAAAAAGTTATTGGCAAATGAAATAAGTGCCTTGTTTGCCATGCTTATTTTTGCTTGTTTGCCCGTTTCCGTTTTTTATATGTTGTATGCAAGAGGTGTTTTATTTGAAGTCTTTTTTGCACTCCTTGTCATTTATTTTATTGTACAATTTCTAGATAAAGGATTCAGTTTAAAATCTGTTTTTTATCTGGCATTACTCAATGCCTTGGGCACCTATAGTATGTTGTCGCATCCTTATTTTATTTTGATGAGTGGCATAGGTATTTTCTGTATTTTATTATATCAAAAAAAAGGAAGCCAAATAAAATACAGTGTCTTGTATGTATTGTTATCATTAGTTTGTAGCGCCTTCTTGTTGCTTCCAATGTATTTAGGAACTGGTTTTTCATTGGGCTTGGAAGCTGCCATGAGTCACAGCAGATTTTTATCCTTGCATCATGCTATACCTTTTCATTGTTACTCCGATCTTATTACTGGAAGTCCATATACATTTTATGTTTTGATCTTTGCGAATATTTGTTTTGTATGGTATGGCAAAAAAAATGCAGAATGTATTTTTTATATAGCCATTTTGAATCTCTTTTTGTTAGGTAGTGTATTTATCATTCCATTCATTACATATACCTATGCGGTTGAAAGGGCTTATAGTTTTTTGGTCATTGTGCCGGTGATGAGTATTGGTATGTTATTTCATTTTTTATCTTTACAATGGAAGTATGTCATTGGTTTGAGCATTGTAATAGTGCTCAGTATTTTATCGCATAAGCATGATTATTTGAATTGGAGTAAGCAATTGGATAAGGAAGTTCGTCAATTATCGGAGTTATATATCGCACATCACATTACGGAAGTGTATAATATGCATACTAATTATTATTATTTTGTACCTGGCATTGAATATTATTTAAATGTACAGCATCAATCTATGTCTTATACAACTTCTTTACAAAGCAGTAAACGTTATGAAGCAAATGGTGTAAGCAAACCCTGTATAGTAGCCGATTCTACGTTTACAGATACAAATTATTTTCTTTTATATCGATTAAAAAAGATGGAAGTTTTTGTACAAAAGAAAAGGAGTCATTGAAAAAAAATGTAATAGAAATACTACCTGTTTTAAAGCAAGTCGGAATTTTGCTGATAAAAATTATATTTGCACCCTATGAGAAAAGAAATAGCAGAAATAATAAAAGGAACAGAGGTAGATTATACAACAACTGTAAAGGGTTGGGTACGCACGTTTAGAAACAATCAATTTATTGCGTTGAATGACGGAAGTACGAATCATAATTTACAAGTGGTAGTGGCATTGAATTTCTTGGATGATGCAACACTGAAGCGTATTACAACTAGTGCTTGTATTAGTGCAACAGGTAAAATTGTGGCTTCGCAAGGCAAAGGGCAAAGTGTAGAACTTATTGCAGAAAGTATAGAGATATTGGGCGACAGCGATGCAGAACAATACCCATTACAACCTAAAAAACACAGCTTAGATTTCTTGCGTGAAATAGCGCATTTGCGTTTTCGTACCAATACTTTTGGATCAGTGTTTCGTTTACGCAATGCTCTGACCTTTGCTAT
Organism: Bacteroidota bacterium; assembly: GCA_947476825.1. Classification (GTDB taxonomy): domain Bacteria; phylum Bacteroidota; class Bacteroidia; order Chitinophagales; family Chitinophagaceae; genus OLB11. Next base: position 8,776 of record CANJRV010000084.1, read on the forward strand.
ACATCAATTTTTTCAGGAGCGAAATTTTTTAAATATCCATTCACCTATTATTTCTGCAAGTGATGCAGAAGGTGCTGGAGAAATGTTTCATGTTACCAATTTTGATTTAGAAAAATTGCCTTTAACTGAAAGTGGAGAAATAGATTATACACAAGACTTTTTTGGACGAAGTGCGAACCTTACGGTTAGTGGACAACTAGAAGCTGAATTAGCTGCTATGGCATTCACCAAAGTATACACATTTGGTCCTACATTTCGAGCAGAAAATTCAAACACAACACGCCACCTTGCTGAGTTTTGGATGATAGAACCGGAAGTGGCTTTTAATGAATTGAAAGACAACGCGGATCTTGCAGAAGCCATGTTGAAATACGTGATTAAATATGCGATGGATAAACATCCTGATGATATCGCATTTTTGGATGCTCGATTGGCAGAAGAAGAAAAACAAAAGCCAACCGCAGATAGAGCGGAATTTGGATTGATAGAGAAATTAAATTTTTTATTGGAAAATAATTTTGAGCGAATTACTTATACCGAAGCCATACAAATATTATTGGATTCACCTGCTTACAAGAAAAATAAATTTAAGTATGATGTGAGTTGGGGCATTGATATGCAAAGTGAACATGAGCGTTATTTGGTGGAAAAGCATTTTAAAAAACCTGTCATCGTAACCGATTATCCAAAGGATATAAAGGCGTTTTATATGCGTCAAAATGAGGATGGAAAAACAGTTGCTGCGATGGATATTTTAGCTCCTGGTATTGGTGAAATAATTGGCGGTTCGCAAAGAGAGGAACGATTAGATAAACTAGAACAACGCATGATAGAAATGCATATTCCTACGAAGGAAATGTTTTGGTATTTAGATACTCGTCGCTTCGGAACGTGTAAACATGCGGGTTTCGGACTTGGCTTTGAGCGATTGGTACAATTTGTAACTGGTATGGGCAATATTCGTGACGTGATTCCTTTTCCTAGAACACCGAAGAATTGTGAGTTTTAGAGGATAATAAAAAGCCTATTTAAAAAACGTCATTTTATAATCCACTTTTATTTTCCCTTTCGCAATATTATCCAATTTTGTTTTGAGTAATCTGCGTTTGAGTGGATTGATATGGTCTATAAAAAGCTTGCCTTCGATATGATCATATTCATGTAAAATAATGCGAGCCGTAATACGATCAAAGGTTTGGGTATGGGTTACAAATTGTTCATCTTGGTAAGTAATTGTCACCTCTTCAGGGCGCATAATGTCTTCACGAACTTTGGGTATACTCAAACAACCTTCATTGTATTTCCAATCGTTGCCAGCTAGTTCTTGGATTTGCGGATTTATGAAAACTTGCTTAATGGGTTTTTCATCCTTAAAATCATCTTTATCTTCTTCATCGGCATTTTCTACAATTTGTATACTGTCTACCAAAAATAAACGAATGGTATGATTGATTTGTGGAGCCGCCAAACCTACGCCATTACTGTAATACAAGGTTTCCCACATATTGGCAATCAGTTCGCTAAGGTTGGGATAATCTGCTGTAATTGGCGGACAAACTTTACGTAAATTAGGATGACCGTAAGCAACAATAGGTAATATCATATGGCAAAAATGCGATTTTTTTTTTACTAAGTTTTATAGAAAGGGAATTAAATTATTCCTCGCTCCGTTGCCATATAGCTTTGTAGCAAAATGACCGCACTAATTTCATCTACCAATGCTTTGTTTTGCCTGTCCTTTTTTTTCAATCCACTATCAATCATCGTTTGAAATGCCATTTTGGAAGTGAAGCGCTCATCGACCGTTTGGATAGGAATATTGGGAAATGTTTTTTGAAATAAAGGAATAAATTTTTCAACTAAAGGTGTGGCGTGTGTTGGATCGTTACGCAAAGATTTGGGCATACCGATAATCACCAATTCAACCGCATTGTTGCCGCAATAATTTTTTAAATAAGGAATCAATTCTTCTGTATTCACCGTGCACAAGCCATTGGCAATGATTTGCAATGGATCTGTAACCGCAAGTCCAGTTCTTTTTTTTCCGTAATCAATCGCAAGGATTCGTGGCATGTAGGTTTGAAATTTAGTGATGATAATATTTGGGCGGCACACACGCTTTTCGTTCCAATCTTTTTGCTGCAAAGCCAGCAAAAAGGATTTCCACTGCAATCGTTGCCGCAATGCATCGGCAAAAGAACATTATTTTTCCTTAAATTATTTTGTTTTTAAAAAAATAAACTGAGAATCACAAACACAGCAAATACAATACTGGCAATACCATTGGTTGTTGCAAATGCTAGATTTACTTTACTAATATCATTTGGTTTTACCAAAGTATGTTGGTAAGTGAGCAAGCTTATAAATAGGATGGCACCTATCCAATAGATAAAATTGGCAGTCGTCATTAACCCAATAGAGATAACAATAATTGCAGTTAAAACATGTAAGCCAATCGATACAATAAGTGCATTTTTTCGACCCAATAAAGCGGGGATAGAATTTAATTTATTTTCCTTATCAAAATGTTCATCTTGTAGTGCATACAATATATCAAACCCTGAAACCCACGTTAATACTACAACAGAGAACAAACATGGAATAATATGAAATACACCTGTTATGGCTAAATACGCACCAATGGGCGCAAGCGATAAACCAAGTCCCAATACCAAATGACAAAGTGCAGTGAAGCGTTTGGTATAGCTATAAAATAAAATCACAAACAAAGCCACAGGAGATAAATAGAAACAAATGGTATTGATAAAAAAAGTAGTGCCGATGAATAGTAGGCAATTGATGAGAATAAAGGCAAGTGCATTTTTTTTGGAAATGACACCAGCCGGAATTTCACGAATGGCTGTGCGCGGATTTAATTTATCGAATCGTTCATCAATATATCGGTTGAATGCCATGGCAGCACTTCGAGCAAATACCATACAAAGCACAACCAATATGAGCAAAATCCAGAGATTAAAATTCCAAATTCCAGAAAAATGTGTCGTGGAAAATAAGCCTAAAAAGAAGCCTATCAATGCAAAAGGCATTGCAAAAATGGTATGGCTGAATTTAATGAGAGAGAGGTAATTGGAAACTTTTGTTGTAAAATGCACCCACAAAGATTGTACGAAATAATCAAATTATCAAATCAACGAATCATTATATAAATAGATATTGTATTACATTTGCCCTTCCCTTTTATGGCAGAACAATACATCGTATCGGCACTTAAATATCGACCACAACATTTTAATACAGTGTTGGGGCAGTCGCATATTACGACTACCTTAAAAAATGCCATTAAAACAGAACAGTTAGCGCATTCCTTTTTGTTTTGCGGACCACGTGGAGTTGGTAAAACAACTTGTGCTCGTATTTTGGCAAAAACCATCAATTGTACAAACCGTACCGAAGATGCAGAAGCCTGTGACGTATGTGCATCTTGTGTTTCGTTTAAGGAAAATACTTCGTTTAATGTACATGAATTGGATGCGGCATCTAATAATTCGGTGGAGGATATTCGGGAGTTGATAGAGCAAGTACGATTTGTTCCGCAAGGTGGAGCCAAGTATAAAGTGTATATCATTGATGAGGTACATATGTTGAGTTCTGCGGCTTTCAATGCTTTTCTAAAAACATTAGAAGAACCACCATCCTATGCTATTTTTATTTTAGCAACCACCGAAAAACATAAAATACTACCGACCATTTTATCTCGTTGTCAAATATTTGATTTCAATAGAATTACCACAAAGGATACAGTGGATCATTTGGCAGAGATATGTACTATTGAGCATATCGAATTTGAGCGTGAAGCTTTGCATTTGATAGCGCAAAAAAGTGAAGGCTGTATGCGAGATGCATTATCTATCATGGATAAAATATCGAGCTTTAGTAATCAAAATCTTAGTTATGCTTCCACTGTAGAGCATTTGAATATTTTGGATTATGATTATTATTTGCGCATGACAGAGTCCTTGATGCTGATGGATATGAGTGGCGTGATGTTATTGTATGATGAAATTAATAGTAAAGGTTTTGAAGGCGATATGTTTATGCACGGCTTTATAGAACATCTCCGAAATTTGATGATGTGTAAAGATATTCGTGTGGCTAAGTTATTGGATTTGCCAGACAATATTAAATCGAAATATTACGTACAAGCCAATCAATTGAACCAAGCTTATATTATCAATGCATTGTCCATTTTGAATCAATCAGAAATACAGTATAAACAAGCAAGAAACAAGAGATTGCATGTAGAATTGGCTTTGATTAAATTGAATTATTTGCCACAAGCCATACGAGTTTTAAGTGAAGAAGATGGCTCACTTTTAAAAAAAAAATCCTAAGCGGTAAAACATTTCTGCTTAGAGCAGCATCTGTTCAACGAGTTCCTGCTATTGCATCACCCCAAATACTGGAACCAGAAAAGGTAGTGATAGAAAAAGCTTTACCAACAAATATATCTCCAACAAATGTTGCCCCTCCACCTATTGCAGTTACCCCAACATCGGCCGCCCCGGCGACTTATGGCGTTACCTTAAGTTCATTAAAAAATTTAAAAAAGAATACTCGCGATAAGTTACAAGCCGATGCAGAAAATAAAAAATTAATAGAAATCAGCGCCATGAATTTGATACAAGCATGGCACGAAGTAGTAGAAAATATTGCATCGCACAAAATGTTGTATAAAAGTGCCATTTTGCAAAGTGAAGTAAAATTTGAAGGTCATGACATTACGATACACGCCAATTTGGTTGCCTTTGATTTTATTAAGTCAGAACGTTTGCAACTACTAAATTTTTTTAAAAAATATTATGGCAATGAAAGCATCAATGTCTTATTTGCGGTATTACCAGAAAAGGAAAGTGGAGAAACAAAAGTGCTGAGCACAAGAGAGATATTTGAAAAAATGGCAACAAAAAATCCGAGTTTAAGGATGTTGAAGGATTCGTTGGGATTGGATTTTGAGTACTAGTAGTTAGTAAAAAGTAGAAAGTAAAAAGTAGTTAGTAGTTAGAATTGAGAAAGGCGTAAGTAAAAAGGCATAAGTAAAAAGGCGTAAGTCGTAAGTCCAGCCCTGAAAGGGCGATATATGAATAGCGAGGTGGCAACGCCCCTCGAAAATAGTAGTTAGTATTGAGAAAGGGATAAGTAAAAAGTAGTTTATATTGAGAAAGGCGTAAGTCGTAATTCCAGCCCTGAAAGGGCGATATATGAATAGCGAGGTGGCAAAGCCCCTCGTAAAAAGGCGTAAGTCGTAATTCCAGCCCTGAAAGGGCGTAATATGAATAGCGAGGTGGCAAAGCCCCTCGTAAAAAGTCGTAATTCCAGCCCTGAAAGGGCGATATATGAATAGCGAGGTGGTATCGCCCTGGCAAAAAGTAATCTGGTTTTGGAATTTGGGATTTTAATTTTTCGGATTTTCAGCTTTTTGACTCTGCTCCA
>CANJRV010000085.1 GCA_947476825.1 Bacteroidota bacterium
AATTGAAAACAGCTATCCGGTTTTGGGTGTATACTTTTCAAACCGTTATTATATTGGTTACTTTAAAGAGTATGTGAGTAAGGTTCGTAAAACGGAACGAACGATTTTAAAACCAAAAGGCTTTGGTCTAAGTAGTGATTTGGCTCCGGTCATCGGTCAATACGAAACTGATAAAGCCGCATTACAACTTCGAGCCGAGACCTACAATGGCGAGCAGAATTCACCGCGTTGGAGTGAGCTACGAAAAGAAATCGAAAAAAAGAAATCAGCACTCCAGGTTGAAGGACGAACCGCTAGTAACCGGGCTGAAGAATTTGGTCGCTTGAACTATTTACTCGAATACAAACAAAGCCTGCCGGCCTCAGCTCCGGAAACCGATAGCCTGTCCAATGAACTTGAACTAGAGGCATTGGCCCTTGAACTTGAATTAGAATTTTTAGACTATTAAAATCAATACAAACATGATAAACATAAATAATTATTTCGCTGATGTAAAACATATTGACTGGAGCACCATGCCGGAAGCTTTAGCCAAAGGACATAAACTAGTAGAAGGTGCATCTCAAAATAATTGGTCTGCTTACCATTCCAATGAAAATATTAAACGAGTTGTGGATGCCTATTTTGGAAAGCTTGCAGACTTTGTAAAAAACAACGGCCCTGTAAAATCTGAAAAGAAGCTGCCAGAAAAATCGAAGCATTCAAAAACATCGGTTACAAAACCAAAGGAAAAAACAGTTCCTAAGCCAAAAGAAAATGCCCAAAAGGAAGAGGATGATGCGACACTTGTTGAGCGCATTGATACCGATGTTCAATTCATTAAACGTTATGCCTCCATGCATGGCAAAGTAAAAACACAAGCGCAGATTTTAAATCTGATTTCCGGATTGCAGAAAGCCATTTTAGAACGTAAAATTGGGAAGGATTCTCCCTATGCAAAGGAGATCAATCTGATGCAGGAACAGTTAATCCTTGCCTATGAGAAGATGGGGGAGATGGCAGAAATAAAAATCGATCCAAAGAACCTGAAACGATATTTGGAAATTTCAGGTAGCCAGGAAAGTATGTTATCCATTACCTTACTTAAAGCCTATGTGAGTCTGAATGGGAAGAAGGGAATGAAAGAAAAAGCAGAGCGCTTGATTACTCGCATGAGTAAAGCAGTTCAAAGTGGTAAGATACACCGAAACGATAAGTACGCCAAGAAACTCAATGATGCATTTGAGAGTTTGAAAAATTTTGTTGAAGCCAAGAATGATACCTTGCATATTAACCGGACTGAGCTCAATGGACTGCTCGGAATAGTGGGTGATGATTTGTTCGGTCAAAAAAAAAGTCTAAACGGAACTGATGATGACGAAGATGAAACAATAGTTGTGCCTTCAGCTGAACTTCTTGGAATGGAATTTGAAACCATCGGCTTGCAGGGCAAATACCGGGAACTGATTGGTGATCCTTCCGTTGGTTTTACAGCTATGGTATATGGCTTGCCCAAATCTGGCAAATCAACGTTATGTCTTGATTTTGCAAAACACCTGGCCGAGCATCATGGCAAAGTATTGTTTTGTGCAGTTGAGGAAGGATTTGGCTATACACTCAAAGAAAAGATTGAACGCATTCATGCTTCCCATCCTAATCTATATATCACCGATCGTATTCCTTCAGATATAAGTCCATACCAGTTTGTATTTATCGATTCTGTTTCCAAAGCGGGTATGGATGTGGCCGGTATCGAGGAACTTCGCAAACAAAATCCTGGAATCTCATTCATCTTCATTTATCATACTACCAAGGAGGGACGCTTTAAAGGTGTGAATACCCATGCGCATGAAGTGGACGTTATCATTGAAGTAGGCAAGGGTGAGGCGAAGGCTACCGGGAGATTTAATGCTGGAGGGAGGATGGATATTTAATAAGTTCATTTTTAATAGTATTTTTATTGGCACTAACGGGCAAAAGTAAATGCTCTTTATGAAAATGCCCTTTGTAATCAATAGAAGGGCTTACATGAACTGGCTTTTTACCTGTGCCTGCTATATACTGGCCAATTCAATTGTTGTTTAGCTATTTCAATACATTCAAAATTGTCCTTTACGGTCACATTTCCAAAGCCTCATTCTCGCCAGCCAATGCATTTAAAATAGATTAGGACTAGCGGGGTTCTGCGTTTGTTCATTTTTACTTCGCTAATTGTTTCAATAATATTGCAAGTCCTTCGTCTGCGACATCTACAACATGAATCTTATTTTCTTCTGTGTAAAATTCTTTATAGTCGTCAATTAATTCGTTCAAGTCAATTTTATTTTCGTTTATAGTATTCAAAATTTCAAGTTTTTTCTCCATTGTTGTTTGTTTGTATTCGCTTGAATATGGATCAAACAATGTTCTTAAAGTTCTGTGTTTCCATAAACTTCCTTTCCCAAATATTTTGTCTATTTTCTCTTGGTAGTGCATATGTTATGATTTGTATTGATTAACGAAGTTGAACTTATCATTGATTGCCCTGCTTGCTATTAGCGGCTGATATAGGGCGTTTTTACTCTTCTATCGTCCATGTTGTAAAGTTTTAAAGCCCACCAAATAATCCTACTGTTTCATTTATGTCTTCAAAGAGTTTACAACTCTAAATATAATCGGCATGTATAAACCTTTCTTACTATACTCACAAGTGAAAGTAAGAAGAATTAATTTTCCTTTTCTAAATTGCATAATAGTGTGATAATAGAGTTCAGCATCTTTGTAATAAGCAAAACAAGAATTAATTCCATTTACAATTTTCATTCCTCTTTTAATAACTGTAACGTTTTCCAAACCATTCGATTCAAGTTGATTTACAAATTCTGCATCTGATTGTATATTCATTTGTTCAATATCATTATCTGATACTTCGCCTGGAAGATTCTTTACAACAGTATTGATAGATGCTCCTTCTGAATTAGAATATTTAATATCAATATTGCCACCAATAATTTTTGCAAGAGTATAATCGCTAGGAATTGAAATTGAATAATTTGCTTTTGTTCCTTTGACGGTTTTGAATGTTAGTTGTGCATACAAGTCACTACTTGACAATAAAGCAAGTAGTAAAATAATAATGTTGTTTCTTTTCATCTTTTATGCGTTGTCTTTTTTGTCTATATTCTTATCCCATTCAATATTTGGTTTCATACAATGAACCCAAATCATGGCAACAATAGGCATCAGAAAACCAAAAATTCCCCAACCTCCAGTATCTCTGTTAAGTGCTTTTGCTTTGTTGACGCATACAATTACTCCAACTACTCTTAATATTAATTGGATGATAATAAGTCCTGGATTTGGACCAGAATTTGCTTGTAATAATGTAAGTAATAAATTCATTATTTTGATTTAAATTGTTATGTTTAATTGTATTTGAGCTGTTTCTTTTAATTCTAAAAGTCTTTTATAATTTCTTTGATTTTTTGTTATTTCTTGAAAAATTTCGTTTGCTTTATTATTTAAGTCCTTGTCAAGAAAACGGTCGGGATGACATTTAGTACTTAACTGTTTATATAAGTCTCTCGACTTATTTATACTGTCCATTACATTGTCCATATCCACATTAGCTGTTTTAGAGTTCTTGAGTGCGTTTTCAATGTTGCTGTCATAATTTATTTTTGCCTGTCGCTTATGCTTTACAATGAGAAAAATAATAATTGCCAATTCTACTATGGTCGTCCAAAACCAAATTTTAGATTGCATTGGGGCTGAAGATTTTGGCTTCAAAGCGGTATAATTAGTGTCTGCCACTATCTGTAATAAAATATTTGTCATTGTATATATCCTCCAATTTTAGCGTAATTTTTTAATGCCCATTTGCAACCATTAAATCCTTTCACGTCATGTACTTCTAAAGTGTCCCAACCTAAAGCAACTAATTTTCTAACAAGTTCTTCATTGTCCAAAACAACTTTGCCAATTTCAATGAGTTCCTTTTTTTCTAGTGGTTGTCCTGACAAGGCTTTAATTCTAAAACCACCTGCCATAAATTTTGAAAATGCGTGTCTGAATCCAAAATCGCCAACTGTTGTTCTTGCTTCTAATAATGTTGGTGCTTGTCCACTAATGAATGAGTTCTTTGCTGACCTATTAAAGTCTCTCACTATATTATATCTTTCTCTCACATCACTAAACCAGTCAATAAGTCTGTGCCACATAGTTATAAATTTTTATTCGTTTAATTTTCGTTTGATTTTCGGTTCTGCGAAATGGCCTAGAACAAGTATATACACACCACAAAAATTCGCAAATCCTACTTTGATTAACTGGATACGCGAATGAATAAGTAGATATTTTCTCTAAAATTTATCAATTATTACCTCTCAAATATAATAATAAACCCTCATATTTTAACATTAGCCCACTTATTTATACACTTCTTGTTGTGAGGCACAACTTATTGATTTTTCTAAGCCATAAATTCTATATTTTTTTTGCATTATAAATAAAAATAGAGTTTTACTATCCTAAAACTCTATTTTTTATTTAATTTATTTGTCTGGAACCCAGGTTCTTCTTCCAAATGCATCGGTGTCCCAATGCCCACTAGTCCCTTTGTTGTCCTTATAGGTTTGTCTTCCAAAAGCATCCGTATCATAAGTTCCTTTTGTACCATTGTTGTCTTGGTAAGTTTTTCTGCCAAAAGCATCCGTATCATAAGTTCCTTTTGTACCGTTATTGTCTTGGTAGGTTTTTCTGCCAAAAGCATCAGTGTCATAAGTTGCTTTTGTGCCATTGTTGTCTTGATATGTTTTTCTGCCAAAAGCATCAGTGTCATAAGTTCCTTTTGTACCATCGTTGCCAACCCAAACTTTTCTACCAAAAGCATCCGTATCATAGTGTCCACCTGAACTTTGAGCAAATGTTTGTGTTGTGATGAAAATTCCAATTGCGATTAATACTAATTTTATTTTGTTCATTGTTTGAAATTTTATTTTTTGCCTACTCTTTCAAAATTGTGGTTTTCGGCTTCCCCATATATTTCCCATTTTCCCTCTCATGGATAGTTGTTTGGTAAAATGGCATACAACGTATAGCGATAGAAGCTGTTGTGGCATGCACAGGTAGTCAGCTTGGATGAAAGAGACGAAAGAAGAATAAATAAAATCAGACCGAAAAGAGGTATACCTACATTTTTGGTGCAGCTGTTAATAAGTTCAATCCAAGGTTGCAATAACGTATACATTAAAATAGACTAGGATTAGCGGGGCCTTTTCTTTGGTTGGTTCTTCTGTATATCTGTAACCGAATACGATGTCCTTCTTCCCAGGTAACGGAGATTATCGGCATCTTCCCCTTTAATAATTTGGAGTTCACTATAATCGGTTTTACCAGCGATTATTTGGTGACCTGATAACTGGTTGACATCCGAGCATTGCACACATGTTTTGGTGTTTGGGAGTATCTGAAGTCTTTTGGTTGGTATTTCATTACCACATTTTATGCAGTGAATCATATCTCGTCAGCAATTTGCAGACAAAAATACAAAAAAAAAATTGCGCCTAAACGCCATTGTTGTTGCGTGCACTATCGTGACGAAAACTGTCTGCCACCACCGAACTTGATACGAAGCACAAAGCTTCATTTAACCACTGAACCGCCAATTTTTTGTAGGTGCTGTTAGCAGTAGGTTTTCTTCCTCGTTCGTTCATTTCTACCTTGCAATATACTTGTAACTAACTGTTGTCGGTTGGCTTTTGTAGTATGAAACTGCAATGTCTTTAATGGCGTTTATTCGTTGTTTTTCAAGACTAATTTCATCATTGTATTGTTTCATTTGAAAGTCCCATTGTTTTTTTTCTTCGGCTGTAACTTTTGCTTCTGCCGTCTTTGCAATTGTCTGTGCTTCTTTAAAACAAGTTGCCGATGGGTCAATGTCTGCAAGTATGTCCAACGCACCAACAAAGTTGTTGCTTGCAAGTGTTGCCTTGGCTTTTTGAATAAGTTCTGAACACTTTTGTGTCTGATATGCTTTGTAAGCAACAATTGATTTGTCTTGAATTTTGTTGTAGCAACTTGAAACTTCTTCGGGAACACTCATTAACAATCCTAAGGCTTGTTCAAATTTTTGCATTTTAACAAAACCATCTGATTTACTAATGATGTCCTCACATTTGGTTTCGTAATATTTAATTATTTTAGTTTTTCCTGTCTCAATGAATGTCTTAAATTCAGGGTCGTTAGAAGGTATTTTAGAAATAGCGTTTGTTATAGCTAACTCCTTGCTGTTACCACTACCTTTTAGGGATTTGCTAATTGTAGAAAACATCATATTGTTGTCAACTTGCTTTATGAAAAGGCTCAACTCTGATGTAATAACAGTAATGTTTTGCATACCACCTTCAACTACATTAGTTTCATAAATTGCAAATTTTGGATAGACAACAAAATTATTATTATAGCCCGATGCAGCTAAACCAGAAGCAATAACAATTTGAGAAATTTTTGTTTCAAGTTTAGAAAGTTGCGAAGTATTTAAACCTTCAACATTGTCAGGCATTACTACTGATAACGCAATTTTACCAACGTCATTGGTTGTTTGGGCAAACAAATTATTTGTTAGAATAATTGCGATAATTATTGGAAATTTTTTTTTCATTTTTTGTTATTTAATAGTTATGTAAATTGTACTTCCTTTAACGTCTTTGGCAGGTTGCAAACCTAAACTTTTGAAAAATTTAAATAATTCCAAAGCGAATTTATTTGGGTTGTAATTGTTATCACTTGCCTGGTCTTTCAATGGGATTTTTACATCGTCAAATATCATTCTAAGGTCTGTTGTGCCTTGAATATGATAATTGTTTTTGAATGCGTTTTTTTCCATCCACATTTCTAATTGGTCTGATAATGGCAATTTATCTGTTCCAATTTCTGATGACATTTTTGTTTGAGAGTCTGCACTAAAACTAATGTCTACGATTACAGATTTTCCATTATTAACGATGTCTGTAAATTTGTTTTGCATTACGTTTAAAAAATCCTCAACACAACTTTCAACTGCTTTTGAAGCTAATTTATTGAAATTTTCTGTGTAGAATTTTCCACTCTCTCCAACTTTGTTTGAAAGTGAATTTCCTGTTGATGCTTCGTATGCAGTAAGAATTAATTTTACAGAATTTCCGGATTGTCCTTTTTCTACAATTACTTCCGCTTGCACATAAACATCTGCTCCTGACATTTGAATTATTTGAGATTTTATGTCGGATTGATTTTCCGATGTAAAAACATTATTGTCTTTTGCTGCTTTTAATTTTGCAACAAAATCAACTGTTGTAAAACCTCTGCTATCAAAGCCCTCTTTGATTTTGGCAATTGCAATTCTTTTGTTTTCATCACCTTCTAAAATTGTCCTAAGGTCTTCGCCCTCCTTCGCATAAGGAATGACCATGATTTTGGGTTGAACTGTCGCAACTTGTCCACCGCTGTTAGTTGTTGCATTTTGACAATAAGCCGAATTTATAAGGCTTACTTGTGAAAGCATAAAAGCTAAAATCAAATATTTTATTTTCATAATTGTGGGTTTAAAATCCGAACTTTCGGATTATGTTATTTTGTTCTAAATCTTTTCTTAAAGCAACTAAATTTATTTTTATATCAACTGCAATACTTTTTTTGCCTCCTTTATTTTTTATTAAATCTGTTGTTGGAATTGAGGACATAACAAAAGTTTTATACCTCTTTTTAGCATAAAGTTTATTGAAATAATCTTTATGCTTATTTTTATCATCTGTTTCTTTTGTTCCAATCAATGCAACATTTTGTTCCGATTCTGGAAGCCCTCTAAAAAGCAAAATATTTAAAGCATTTTTTTCAGCATCGTTTATAGCATCTTCGGTATTTACACCAATTCCAATTGCTCTCATTGTAATTGTTCCTTCTTTGCCTGAAAGATAATTTACTTCGGCTGTTGGAAGTGTTTTATAACTACAACTGTTTGCCATAGTCATGTAAATTATGATGCCTATTAATTTTGGTAGTTGATGTAATTTCATAGTTTCTATTTTACGATTAGTTTACAAGTTAATTTTTCTGCTGCATTAAATCTTGATAGTATTTCTTTCCCTCCGTCTGATACATTACATTCAGAAAAATCATCGCCTGCCATTTTAGTAATTTTTAATTCTCCTATTTGTGTAGGATATGGTTTACCATCAAGCATTTCAATTTTTTCAACAATTAATTTATCGCCTTCTTTAAAACCAAAAGTTTTTCCACCTGCAATAAGTACAACTGATGCAGATTCTTTTTTGATTGTAATTACTTTGCTTATTTTAGTTGTTAAAGGAAATGTTTTTATAAAGTATGCCGATAAGTTGCCCTCTATAGATTTTAGAGCTTCATTAACTGCACTCTCGGGTGAAAGCATTAACGGACTGACTTCTGTTTGGAAGCTTTGTGCTTCGGTTGTTTTTCCAGTTTCAACATCGTTTACTTTAATTGTAAATGCTACACTTGATTTATAACCGTTAACAGAACCGTCAGGATTTTTCATGGAGTAAACACTCATTTTTACAATGTGTCCAACAATCATATGTTGAGCTGCTAATGCTACATCTTGCTTAACTGTGTTTTTGCTGTCAAGAAATGCTTCTGTCTTTTGAAATTCAAGTTCTTTTTTTACTTTGTCGTAACTTGTTCTATCAACAACGGTAAACCTTTTTGTATTGGTTACAACTTGAACCACTTTTTCAGCAACTGCACTTGAATACTTAGAATTTACCTCTGATGTAAATTCTGCTACGCCTATAATAGGCTTTAAATCTGATTGTGAGTAGCCGATTAGGCTACTCACAATGCAAATTAATAAGGTTATTGACCTTTTCATACTAATTATTATTAGCTGATTTTAAAGTAGCAATAAGATTATTGACAACTTTTAAATTCATTTGTAATTCAGGACCAGCTAATGCAAGTGCTTCTTTAGAATAATTTAAAGATTTGGTCACTTTACCTGCTGCCATAGGAGAAGCAGTTTTAACATCCGCTGAAGCACCAGCAACAGAAGCGGTGGCGTCAGCCACTGCTTTGATTTGCGTTGCAAGTGTCAATGCTAATGTAGCTAACTCTTCCTTCGTTGGTTTTTTTACTGTAACATCAGTAACACCGTCAACTGTTTCGCCAATTGTTCTTTTGTACATTTCTGGCACTTGAGTGTTGATGTCTTTAGTAGAAGTCAAAATTGATGTTGAGTTTCCTGCTAAACCGTCAATACTTGCCACACCTGATGTTTTTGGAGGTTCAAGTTTGGCGATTTTTTCTTTTCTTTCAACGGCATCTTTTGATTTCATTTCTGTTTTTAAAGCATCACGCTCCGCTTTTAATTCGGCTTTTGTTTTTTCTTGTGCAGAACAATTTTGAGAAATTGAGAATACGAAGCCAAGACAAATGGCTGTAGTGTAGAACATTTTTTTTAACATAGTTTTATTTATTAAATTGTTTATTTTTCCTACTCGTTAGGCTTTTCGGTGTCGCCCTGTTTTTATAGTAGTCGCTAGTCTCTACTTTTTTATTGAGTTTCTTGTCAGTCCGAAAACTGTTTGTTTCTCTTGATACGAATTCTGTTGTTCTTGCCAAATATCTTTTCAGTTTCCTTTATAAATTCATTATATTTTTTTGTACTCTGACTTGGAAAATAAAAGTCTTTTTCTCCTTCTCTGCCCCAATTTTTAATTTGGTATTTCAATTTACAGCCATTAAGAGAATCGTGAGTTTCAATTGATTTTTTAAAAGCATTGAATGCAACTTTATCAATACCACTTCCTTTACTTATAAATGAAACTGTAAAACTTAGGCTTACAACTAGTGTGTCTTTCTTAACGATACTCTGTTTAGTTGTTTTTGATTTATTTTTATGATATCTCTTTTGTGCGTTTACACTTAATAATGAGAATATAAAAATAAATAATAATATATTTTTCATAATTGTTATTTTAAAATTGATATTTTTTGTGTTGATACTTTTTGATTTGATTTGATTTTCAAAACATAATTTCCAGATGGTAAATTGTTTACATCAATAACAATATTTCTTTTGTTTGATTTGTTGATTGTAAAGTTGTCAAATACTCTAACTCCTGTTATGGTATATATTTCTATGCTTGTAATGTCGTTTGAATTACTACTAATATGAACAAGGCTATTTGATGGATTAGGAAATAATTTAAGGTCATTTATTATTTTAATGCTAGATACTGCTGTTGGTGCATCGCAACCATTTGATACGAGTAATGAAGCTCTATCTATTGTTAATGCTGATTGCATTCTATCTCTTTGACCTTCTGTAAACATATTCATACAAGCATCATCAACATAATCCATATAGTTCATATACATTTCGCCGTTTGACCCTGAGCCGCAAGCGCTGTTTGCATTATGAGGAAAACTTGGGCAGCCAAAATTATTATCTTCGGCTATTTCTGTGTCTGTTACAAAATCATCTCCACAGGTAGAATCTCCCCAAATATGATTAAGGTTAAGCCAATGACCTACTTCATGTGTGGCAGTTCTACCTAAATCATTTATAGTAAATCCACCAGTACCAGCTGTACCAATATCACCAAAAGCTTGAGGTCTAATTACTACACCGTCTGTTGTATCTGTTGTGCTTGATGGGAATGTTGCATATCCTAACGTGCTACTATCGCTACCACCCATATTTATAGACCATATGTTTAAGTATTTGTGTCTATCCCAAATTGTAGCAGGTTTAATAATATCATCAATATCTTGCATTTCCCATGATGTTTGCATGCCATCATTTCGTGTAATTCCTGTAGTGGCATTTCCAAATTCATCTTGTTGTGCTAAGCAAAATTCAATTTCGCAGTCTGCAGTTACACCCCAAAATGGATGGCTTGGAAGTAAACTATCAGCATTCATTAAGCGGAAATCTTCATTTAAAATGTCTAATTGAGAAAGTGCTTGTGCGTCAGAAATATTTGTTCCACTTCCAATGGCTTCTCCATTATGTATAATGTGAATTACTACAGGTATAGTATATACAGTGGCACGTGTTTTATTGTTAAGACGATTTTTAGTGGCAAGTTCTAATGCCTTTTCCTTTTCAATAATGGAAGGGTCTTTTGCAATAGCTCTTTCATAAGCTTTCATTGTTGCGCACTTTTTTGAAGTCTGCGCATTCATTGTGTTTATTAGCAATAGTAATGCTAATAGATTTAGAAGATTTCTTTTCATTTTTTTCTATTTTTATTTGTTTATAAAATTTTTGTTTAACGTCTCAAGGTGTTGGCTTGAACATTGCGATTGCCCCAAGCCGCTTGAATGAAAGAGACGAAAGAAGAATAAAGAAAATCAGACCGAAAAGAGGTATACCTACATTTTTGGTGCAGCTGTTATTCTCATGTCTGCTATTCGCTGACTTTTGTTACTCTATCATGCTCACTAAAGCGCCGCTTCATTTATTTGGCAGCTTGAGATACTATCTATGCTTATGGCAACTTGCGTTATTAATAAGTCAACTGAGTAGCTGTGCAAGTGTTCGCTGTAAAGATCACAGTACCTGACCAATATTCATACCCTGTTTCGTCTTTAACGCTGTAGGTTGCTGTTCTATTTTTATCACTACCTAAGTCTTTATTGATAGTCACTGATCCACTTTGACCGCAGTTTGGAGCGCCTGTCCAATAAACCGATGTGGCTGAAGAGCCTACCACAACACCGTCAACATAATATGTTAAGGCGTTTGCACCATCAGCTACTAATGAGTCTGATGTTGCTTGATCATACCAAAACACCATACTGCCTTCATACGCGCAGCTACCATCATCTTCCTCTGCTTTTGAATTGTAATTCTTGCTGTCTGGATCCTTACAGCCTTTGATTGTACTTTTTTTGCAACTGTCTAACACGGCGATGCCGCTTACTAATGCGATGCAAATAATTAATTTTACTACGTTTTTCATGTTCTATTTTTTTTGTTTTCCTACTCGTTTGGCTTTTCGGTTACGCCCCGTTTTTTATGTGGTCGCTGGTCTCCGCATTTATTTTTAGTCTTTTAATGATAGTTGATGATATGATGTGTAAGCTTATGATAAAGCTGTTCATTTACTTTTACAGCGATGCTTGATTTTGCTTTATGTAGCGGTATGTCCTTATTTGATATACGTTGACATATCCGATTTAATTTTATCATAGTCTGCTTGCGTAATTAATCCAAGCTCAAGTTTATCCTTCGCCTTTTTTAATTGTGCCAATGCATCATCACTCGATAAGCCAAACCCTTTTATTTCGCCCGTTGATAAGGCGTTTTCAAATTGGATGGTATAATTGGATATGCCTGTAATTCCTTTTGTTCGGAAAGACACTGAATATCCAGCACGCTTATTGCCAGAAACATAGATTCGTTTAATCTCGGTTTCAGTACCACTCGCCGAAGCTGATAAATTGGTGATTGCTAATATAAGTCCATCACCTTCTGTAATAAAGGCAAATGTTTTATTTGATGATGGGACACCGATTTTAATTCGATCGCCGATTTTATACACCGCGCCGTCAGTTCCTACATACGAGGTGTATTCTCCACGCTTTGCTGTTGCTAAGTCAGCATACTTAATTTCTTGACCCATTACGGTTGCAGTAGTTATTGAGAAAAGAAAAGCGACAATTAAATTTAATTTCATAGTTATTATTTTTAGGGTTCACACAAAGTACTTTAATATTTTTGCCAAATAAGGTCAATCTCTTGGATACCTGAGTAAATTGACTTTATTTGGCAAATAATTTTAGTTATGTTTAACCAGAATAGAATTTACAGGCTGTTTCAATTAATTAATTATCTGAAAGCTCGGCCTGCAAAATCGGTGCGAAGTATTGAAATATTCTTGGATACTTCCGGAAGAACGGTATATCGTTACCTCGATTTGTTGAAAGACCTCGGATTCAACATTGAGAAAGACAGTAACAACAAAATCTTTATTGCTTTTTCATCAGATATTGACCTTATTCCTTTTACACCACAAGAAGCGGACTACCTTAAAAAGCTCATTTTATCTACCGGAAAGAAAAACCAATTGGCGCAAAGTGTTTTGCAAAAAGTACAGCAATCCAGCGAAATTCAATTAGGAGCTGATAGTTTATTCAAAGCACACCTTTCAAAAATTGTGGAGCAAATTTCGGTTGCAATCATAGAAAGAAAACAACTTTTAATAAAAGGATACAGTTCTGCCAACAGTCAAAGTGTTTCCGATCGTTTAGTAGAGCCTGTATGCTTTACCGATAATTACGATGCCGTTTCTGCTTTTGAAATAAAAACAAGGCTGAACAAGTATTTCAATATTGAACGTATAAATAGTGTAGAAGTATTGGAGACACCCATGAAGCATGAAGCCCAACATGAATTCTTTAAGCCTGATATTTTCGGTTTTCAAGGCAAAAGCATGAATAAGGAAATTGAATTGCAAATGTCTATGAGGGCTTACTTGCTGTTAAAAGAAGAATACCCAATGAGCGCTGCGTTTATTAAGCCAATTCCTGATACAGGTAAGTATTATTTCAAGGCAAACGTACAAAGCTTTAAAGCACCGGGACGTTTTGTAATGGGCTTTCTAGAGGAAATACAAGTATTAGGTTCAAAAGAATTTGTGCGGTACATTCAGCGAGTGGTGCAAAAAAATACCTAATTATTTTTTACGCTTATATACAAATTTTCCAAACCACATAAGCCAATGCCAATGGCATGCTTAACAAAAACGCGACACTTACCAGGCAGCCTCTACTGGTTTTGTTATACACTTTATTATACAAAGCTTTCTTAGGGTCGGTTATCCAGCCCATGCCTCGAGGCGCTTTAAAACCTAGGTTGTGGCGAATGATGCGCTTTATACCAATTATAAATAATAAGTAGTCCAAATATTTGGAATTAGTTTTTTTTGTATTATCTTTGGACTATATAATAAATATAACATGGCTTTACCACTTCAAATTACAATTACAGAAACAATCCCCGA
>CANJRV010000086.1 GCA_947476825.1 Bacteroidota bacterium
GTTGTATGAAGTGGCATCGCTTTGTATAAATTTTTTTAAATTATCATTCGAGAAAGTTGCTGAAAGCAACAGAATGAAACTACGAAACGAAAGACGTTTCGCAGAACAGTAAACTTTTATTTTACAAGTCAAGAGGAACTGATACGTTTCGCAGAACAGTAAACTTTTATTTTACAAGTCAAGAGGAACTGAGTTCTCCGAACCATTTCGAAGATGGAATAAACCTATTCTATGAAGTGGCATCGCTTTGTATAAATTTTTTTAAATTATCATTCGAGAAAGTTGCTGAAAGCAACAGAATGAAACTACGAAACGAAAGACGTTTCGCAGAACAGTAAATCTTTATTTTACATGTTAAGAGGAACAAAGGCAGTTCAACATGTTCTTTGCACATGTCGAACTATAGATACATTTGCTTCTCCGAACCATTACGATGATGGAATAAATCTGTTGTATGAAGTGGCATCGCTTTGTATAAATTTTTTTTAATTATCATTCGAGAAAGTTGCTGAAAGCAACAGAATGAAACTACGAAACGAAAGACGTTTCGCAGAACAGTAAATCATTATTTTACATGTTAAGTGGAACAAAGAATTTGAAGATTTGAAAATTGGTTGATTTGAAAATTAGGATGCCTTTCGAATTTGGGATTTTAATTTTTGGAATTTTGTATTTCGCAGAGGGTCGCCCCGCTCTTCGCTCCCGTTCTCACTCTGATTTTTTGCGTGAGGGATAGAACGGAAATCCTTTTTTTTCTTCAAAAAAAGATTGCAGTGATAGCCCGACCCGAAGGGACACGCCAATCGCCATAACTTTATGGATGTTATTCACAACCAACAATGTTTTTCTCTCCCAATACATTTTTTCCTATAAAAGCTAATCCACTTTGGCAGATTTTGTAAAATTTGTCTTAATTAAATAATTTTATTCTATATTTCGTGGAAAAATAAAGAATGATGAAAAATTATTTACTACTCTTACTTACTCTCTTAAGTATTTCAGTTAGCGCTCGAGAAAGTATTTTTAAAGATGCCGATGCCAATCGTAAAATAGAAGGTACGCGGTTGCTTCGCTACACCGATAAATCTGCTGTACCAGATTATATTCAATTTCAAACCTTTTCTGCACCGACCATTGAACAATTAAAAAGTTGGATGCAAAAGAATTTAAATATGGGTCTAAACTATGATTGGTTAGAACTTAATCGTAGCAAAGATCAAATTGGTATGGAGCATATCCGTTATCGTCAAACCTATAAGGGCGTTGGTATTCAAGGCACTATGTATATTGCACATTGTAGAAATGGCAAAGTAGAAAGCGTGAATGGCTTAGTATATAATGATTTACCAAATTTGAATGTTCAAGCGAACTTATCTGTAGCTTCAAGTTTACAAATAGCGCTCAATAAAGTAAATGCAAACTTGTATAAATGGCAAGTTCCTGCTGAAGAAAAAAATATCAAAGCAGAACTTCAAGATGCGAATGCAACTTATTACCCGAAGGCAGAAAAATATATCTTAAAACAAAATGGCGTATACCATCTTTGTTATGCTTTCAATATTTATGCGCATGAACCGATGGGACGTACTATGGAATATGTGGATGCAATAACTGGAAAAATTATTTTATCCAAAAATTTGATAGAAAATGTAATGGTAAATGGAACGGCTGTCACAAAATATTCAGGTACAAAACCATTTCAAACAGATAGTACTGCACCAACAAGTTTCAGACTACGTGATTCAGGCAGAGGCTTAGGCGTAAATACCTATAATTTGTCCAATGGTAGTAATTATGGAACAGCAGTTGATTTTACAGACTTAGATAATTATTGGAATAATGTGAATGCTGCGCATGATGAAGCTGCAACTGACGCACAGTGGGGAGCGCAAAGTACTTACGATTATTTTTTAAATAAGCATGGTCGAAATAGTATTGACAATGCTGGCTATTCTTTGAAGAGTTATATTCACTACAATACGAATTATGCAAATGCATTTTGGGATGGAACAAGAATGACTTACGGTGATGGCAGTGTAAGTCAAGGATTTTTAGTGATGACTGCTTTGGATGTTTGCGGTCATGAAATCGGACACGGGCTTACCAATTTTACTGCTGATTTAAGCGCTACAAGTTCAGGTACGCAAGAATGTGATGCATTAAATGAAGCATATAGTGATGTGTTTGGAACAGCGATTGAAAAGTATGCTAGACCAACCCAATGGGATTGGGTAATTGGTGGTGATATCACTTGTAATGCATCTGGAGTTCCAGATGGAGTAGGTATCAGATTAATGTCTAACCCTTCTTCATTAGGACAGCCAAATTGTTATCAAGGACCCAATTGGAATACCTCTGGTGAACCTCATGACAATGACGGACCATTGATATACTGGTACTATCTTTTAAGTACAGGAAGTTTGGCAAACAATATTACCGCTTTAGGTACTGACACTGCTGCCGACATAGCTTTCCGCACATTGACTGTTCATCTTTTCCCATCTGCTACATATGCTGATGCTCGTTTTTACTCTATCGTATCCTCAACAGAACTTTATGGTGGATGTTCAACGCCAACAATAGCTACAACCAATGCATGGAGTGCAGTATGCGTAGGTTCACCTTATGTTGCAGGTCCTACAACCAGCAATTTTGTTGCTGATAATTTACAATCTTGCAATACGAGTCTAACTGTCAATTTTACGAATACAAGTACCAATGGAAATACATTTAATTGGGATTTTGGCGATGGCACCTATTCGACTGCGTTCAATCCAACACATACTTATTCTTCAGGTATTTATACTGTGAAACTTATGGTTGATGGCGGAACTTGTGGTATGGATACTTTAGTACAAAACGCTTATATCACAGTTGGACCACCTTCGGCACCGCTTACAACTGGTGCTACATTATGTGCTCCAGGTTCAGCAATAATAACAGCAACTCCGAACAATACAGCTGATTCTATTCGTTGGTATACTACAGCAACTGGAGGTACTAGCGTATTTACTGGTGCTAGTTATACAACACCTTTCTTACCAGCAAGTACTACCTATTATGCAGAAGAAGTTGTTTCCTCTCCAGTGTATCATGTTGGACCTTTAAATAATTCGATTGGTACTAGTTCAAACTATACCAACACCACACGTTTTATGGTGTTCACTTGTACTTCACCTACTATTTTAAAATCGGTTTGGGTTATGTCCACTAGCGCGGGTAATCGCACTATTATTCTAAAAAATTCAGCAGGCACAATACTTCAAACTGTTGTTGTGAATATCCCGAACGGCGGAAGTGTTGTGAATTTGAATATGCCAATTCCAGTTGGTACAGATATGCAAATTGGTTTGGGAACAGGTAGTACAGTTAATCTTGCTCGAAATAGCACAGGTGCAGTTTACCCTTATACCAATGGACCTATTAGCATCACAGGAAATACAGCAGCAGGAAGTACAACTTTTTATTATTTCTTTTATGATTGGATATTACAAAATGCAGATTGTATAAGTGCACGTACGCCAACAAATGTAATCGTAGGCACATCAGGTGGTGTTGCCCCTGCGTCCATAACACCAAGTGGTAACATCAATGTATGTGCACCAAATTCTATCACACTTACCGCTAATATAGGCGTTGGTCTTTCCTATCAATGGTATAATGGAACAACAGCAATTGCTGGTGCTACAAATGTTACTTACAGTGCTACTACTTCAGGAAACTATTCCGTGGTAGTAAGTTCATCGTCAGGCTGTTTAGCACCAGGCACATCAGCTGCCACTTCCATAGCCATAGTAGCTGCACCATCCGCAACTATCACACCATCTAGTGCTACAACATTCTGTCAAGGTGGTTCGGTTGTATTAACAGCAACGTCTGGTACTGGTTATTCTTACCAATGGTATTTAAACGGAACTCCAATTACTGGGGCGACAACCAGTAATTATACTGCAACTACAGGTGGTAATTATACGGTACTTGTGACCAATAGTTCAAACTGTTCATCTACTTCAACATCAACCACAGTGGTGGTAAATCCTTCACTTACTGCTTCTATTTCTCCTGCTAACACTGCCTCTTTTTGCAATGGATCTTCTGTTCTTTTTAGTGCTTCAACAGGTGTAGGATATATGTATCAGTGGTATCTAAATGGCACTCCAATTAGTGGTGCTAATGCTTCAACATATAATGCTACACAAGCTGGAAATTATTATGTTGTAATTACTAATAGTTCCAATTGCACTGCAACTTCTACGACTACCGCAGTCACTGTTGTTAATTTATCTTTTGCAACCATTACACCATTATCTGCAACCACATTCTGTCAAGGCAGTTCGGTTGTGTTAAATGCAACTAGCGGTAGTAATTACAGTTATCAATGGTATCTAAATGGAACGCCAATATCAGGTGCAACTCTTAGTTATTACTCTGCTTATCAAAGTGGAAATTATACTGTGTTGATTACAAATGGTTCGGGTTGTACATCAACATCTACAGCGACCAATGTTATTGCAAATCCTTTGCCAGCGCCAGTTATAACCAATACAGGTACTTTACTTTCTGTAACTGGAGGACCATTCTCTTCCTATCAATGGTATTTAAATGGCGCAATAATAAGCGGTGCTATAGGCGCTAACTATAATGCCACTCAAAATGGATTATATAGTGTTATAGTTTATAATATTAACGATTGCTATGCTCAGTCTCAAACTATTCATGTCAAAACCGTTGGGATAAACGACATTATCGATAATAGTTCCATTACTATTAGTCCTAATCCTACAACTGATTTAGTTCGTATTGAAGGTATTCATCCAAACAAAATCAAAATTCTAAATATGCAAGGTCAAATCATTAAAGTGGTTTTACAAAAAAATGAAATCTCTTTATCTGAAATTGCCAATGGAATTTATATCATGGAATTGTTTAATGAAGATGGTATTTTGATATTGAACAAAAAAATAATAAAGCAATAGTCTTTTAAAATTTTGTTGAATGAAGCCGATAGGATAATTCTTTTTGAATAGAATCCTATCGGTTTTTTTTATGGTAATAAATAAATTTTACTTGCTACTAAAACTACCGATTCATTTCTCAATTCCTACATTTGTACATTGAATTATTCCTAAAAAATAAACAATCCATTAGTTTGATTACAAGCTAAATCCCTACCCATTTCTTAAACACAAATATCCCTACATGCAAACCATCATCTATAAATCTTCTGAAAGAGGCCATGCCAACCATGGATGGCTCAATGCCCATCATTCATTTAGCTTCGCGTCCTACTATGATCCGAATAAAATTCATTTTGGGGTTTTGCGTGTTCTCAATGATGATAGTGTTGCGGCAAGTATGGGTTTTGGAATGCATCCACATGATAATATGGAAATCATTACCATTCCTTTCAGTGGTATTTTAGAACATAAAGATAGCATGGGCAATACGGGTATTATTTCTGCAGGTGAAGTACAAGTAATGAGCGCAGGAAGTGGAATAACGCACAGCGAATTTAACCACAGCAAAACGGAAGCAGTTACTCTATTTCAAATTTGGATTTTCCCGAATAAAAAAAATGTAGCTCCTCGATATGATCAAATTCGTTTTGATATCGATGGCAATCTCAATCAATTCGTGCAAATTATTTCTCCCAATCCGAATGATGAAGGTAGTTGGATACACCAAGATGCTTGGATGCATATTGGTAAGTTCACAGAAAATGAAACCATACCATATACCACTCGATTGAATGGAAACGGATTCTATTTAATGGTAATAGATGGCGAAATAGAAGTAGCAGATACACAACTCGAAAAGCGAGATGCAATAGGCATTTCAGAGATTTCAACCGTAGAGATTAAAATCAAATCTGCTACTGCACAATTGTTATTGATGGATATACCCATGCAAGTTTAGAAAAAAATATTTCTACTAGTTGCGCTGTATCATTTGAATACCTTACATTTGTTTCGTTCTTTACAAAGAACATCATGTTTTTTTTGGTGCAAAAATTAATCTGCACTTCCTAAGTTTCTTCTCTGTAAACTTGAAAAACATTTCTCTTCTTCAACAATATCTATCTTCCTCTTATATAAAAGAGGAGACAAAACATGTAGTCAAAAAATGTAGGATTCATTTTTAAAAATGGATTTTATCATTAAACAATAATTTAAAAAAATAAAAACGATGCAATACAATACAGCCAGAGAGCTAATGAAAATAAAGGAATATGGTAGAGGTGTTCAGGATATGGTGAAGCATTTAAAAACCATAGAAGATAAAGAAAAACGCCAACGCAATGCTGAGGCAATTATCGAAACAATGAGCATGCTTACGCCTTTGCAAAAAAATATTGAGGATTATAAACATACATTATGGGATCATCTTTTTTTGATCGCTGGTTATGAATTAGATGTAGAAAGCCCTTACGGAATTCCAACGCAAGCTGAAAAACAAAAGAAGCCGGAACCTATTAAATATCCAAAAACAAAAATCAAATGGAATCATTTTGGTGCAAAGTTTGAAAAGCTATACAACAAAGCCATTGCAGAAACAGACCCAGAAAAAAAGGCTGGCTATATTCAAGTATTGGCTTTATTTATGCGAGTTGCTTATTCCAATTGGCATCTAGAAAATATTCATGATGATATGATTAAAGATGAATTGAATGCTATGAGTAAAGGGCAATTGGTGTATGATTCTGCTATCAAATTTGCGGATACGGTAGATGTCGGTCATTTACCAACTATTAATCCTATTATGCCGAGCGCACAAAAACCATTCAAGCGACATTTTAATAATCGAAACAATAATGCAAGTATGAACCTTGGCATGAATCCTAATCCAGGCAATCGAAATCCAAACAATAGTCGCCCTAACCATAACCCAAATGCCAATCGAAATAATAAATTTAATCGCTTCAAGAAAAAATAATCTAATTTCTATGGTGGTAAATTATACGAAGTAGTACATTAGCAGAGTATGAATAGCTTTGAAATTATTGGTGGTAATCCTCTCAACGGAGAAGTAACACCACAAGGTGCAAAAAATGAAGCCTTGCAAGTGATTGCAGCCGTGCTTTTGACGAAAGAAAAAATTACAATCAGTAATATTCCGGATATATTGGATGTCCGAACTTTAATTGATTTACTTCGCGATTTAGGTGTCGAGGTGGAACAACACGATCCAAATAAATATTCTTTTCAAGCTCGTGAAGTGAATTTAGAATATTTAATTAGTCCGGAATACAAAAAGAAATCAGGTAAATTAAGAGGCGCTGTAATGCTTGCAGGTCCTATGTTAGCGCGATATAAAAAAGCATATATACCACAACCTGGTGGAGATAAAATTGGTCGACGTAGATTAGATACCCATATTTTAGGATTCGAAAAACTGGGTGCTAAATATGACTATAATACGGAAGAACATTTCTTTACATTACAAACAGACGGATTAGTTGGTACTTATATTTTATTAGAAGAACCTTCTGTTACAGGTACGGCAAATATTTTAATGGCAGCCATTGTAGCCAAAGGCAAAACACGAATTTACAATGCAGCATGTGAACCCTATTTGCAACAGCTTTGTCGCTTGCTCAATCGGATGGGCGCACGCATCAGTGGCATAGGTTCTAATTTATTGACAGTACAAGGTGTAGACATTGATAGCTTTACAGGTTGCGAACATCAAGTACTTGCCGACATGATAGAGGTAGGTTCTTTTATTGGTTTGGCTGCGATGACCGCTGGTGACATTCTCATCAAAAATTGTAATGTCAAATACTTGGGTTGCATACCAGATACTTTTGGGCGACTAGGTATTGAAATGGAAATTATCAAAGACGATATTCATATTCCAGCGCAAGAACATTATCGAATCCAAAAGTTTATTGATGGTGCTATACTTACCATTTACGATCATCCTTGGCCAGGCTTTACACCCGATTTATTAAGTATTGCTTTAGTAGTTGCCACGCAAGCAAAAGGAACTATCTTATTTCACCAAAAAATGTTTGAGAGTCGACTTTTCTTTACGGATAAATTAATTGATATGGGTGCCCAAATAGTTCTCTGTGATCCGCATCGTGCGGTAGTTGTAGGACTCGACAAGCAATTTCCTTTACGCGGTAATACCATGTCATCGCCTGATATTCGAGCTGGACTTGCACTTCTTATTGCGGCCCTTTCTGCTCAAGGAAAAAGCATCATTCAAAACAGTGAACAAATAGACAGAGGATATCAAAATATTGATACTCGTTTAAGAAGCCTTGGTGCGAAGATTACTAGGGTGTAGTGGAAGATTTTATTGCTTATGTTTATTTAACAAAAGGAATATTAATGTACAATTAGACCCATTCCATTCACCAACATCACACACTCGCATCCACCCACACGCCATGCTCCTTCAACAGATTGATTAATTCGTTGACAGCAATATCACTGTCGATATTTCGCTTCACGATATCTTTATTTTTATACAAAGTTATTTTACCAACGCCACTGCCTACATAACCAAAATCCGCATCTGCCATTTCTCCAGGTCCATTTACAATACAACCCATGATGGCTATTTTTACGCCTTTAAGATGATTGGTTACCGCCCTTATTTTAGCAGTTGTTTCTTGCAAGTCGAATAAAGTTCTACCGCAACTTGGACAAGAAATATATTCTGTTTTTGAAATACGTTTTCGTGTGGCTTGCAATATGCCAAATGAAATCGAATTAAGCTTTTTTATTTCATGATGTAACTCATCTATGGAGTTTGGTTTGATGCCAAATTGATAACCTAAACATATACCATCTAAGCATCCTTCCAAAAATAAAGCGCCTGCCTCGACTGCATAATGAATGAGTGCTTTATCTAATGTCGCGGCTTGGCTATCTGTAATGATACAAACTGGATTATTGATTTTATTTTCTTGCAATGATCGGCACAAATTACTAATGTCCTCTATCGCTTGTGGTCGAGTGCTGCTTACACATAATACATACTGATTATCTTTTTGCAGCACATCAAAAATTCTTTTTCTCACTTCATCTGTATAGGCATTTGGGCGTGCATCCATCATGATGAAATTAAGTTTATCATGTTTGATGTATACGCCTTCTATGTATTGCAAAATATCAAACAAAGGATAACAATGTGCATTGGCACAGTAGGGCAACCACTGTTCATAATAGGTGAGAATACCCAACGAAACAGGCAATGAAAATGGAGGTACTTCATCACAAAAAATGTAATCTGCTGCTTGATCATTCAAATGCCATTTATCATCCACTACATTATAAGAATAGCCAACAAGATGCAAATCCATCGGGTCTAATTTCCCCATTTTAGACATGTCTGCAATAACTCTTGGTATATTAAAAGCTTCCGCATGTCCTGTAAAAACTGTTTTATTAAATGCATGAATGCTTGGCTTCTTGTTGCCTTCAAATTGCATATTTTCATGCACACATCTTTCTATAATATCTCTGCAAACAGGCAGTTCAAATTCGGGATCTTCAGTAAGTGAAACACGAATAGTATCGCCTATACCTTCACTCAATAATGTGCCAATACCAATAGCACTTTTTATACGACCATCTTCTCCATCTCCTGCTTCTGTAACGCCTAAATGCAAAGGATAACATTCACCAAATTCATGTTGCATATGCTTCACCAAAGTTCTATATGCTTCTATCATCACTTGCGGATTACTACTTTTCATACTCAACACAATTTGATGATAATCCAATGTTCTTGCGATACGTAAAAACTCCATGGCACTTTCTACCATGCCCATGGCAGTATCTCCATATCGACTCATAATACGATCGCTCAATGAACCATGATTCGTACCAATACGCATAGCAGTTCCATGTTCTTTACAAATCAAAACAAGAGGCGTAAATCGCTCACGAATACGTTCTATTTCTTCTTGGTATTCGAGATCGGTATATTCAATTTGCTCAAACTTTTTTTTGTCGACATAATTGCCCGGATTCACTCTCACTTTTTCAACAATACGAGCCGCTATTTCGGCAGCATTCGGTGTAAAATGAATATCAGCAACCAGCGGTGTAGTATAACCTCTAGCCATTAATTCATTTTTTATAAGTAGTAAATTTTCTGCTTCTTTTTTACTGGGAGCAGTTATTCTAACCAGTTGCGCACCAGCCTCAATACATCGAATAGATTGCTCTACAGTTGCTGCAGTATCCATCGTGTCTGTTGTAGTCATGGTTTGTATACTAACTGGATGATGACCACCAATAAATAAACCCCCAACTTTTACTTCTCGTGTTTTTAATCTTTGCATAAATAAAAAATGATAATGCGTAAAAGTAACAAAATTAAAATTTGTATAGCGAGGTAGGATTTGAAAAGGATGTTACTTTTTTAATAAAACATATTCAACATTAAAAATTTTCCAATACTATAATTTCAACGTTTTGCTTGCAGGCACTTGCAGCCTTATGTTGCGCCTGCAGCAAGGCTTTGGCGCTTGCATTTTGTTATAAGCTACATTGTCCTATCGTTCTCGCCATTTGCTTTCGAATCCCATAAAATCTTCCAAATGATACACAGAGTCAGAATAAGAGAAAAGTACTGTGCGGTCGTCAACAATAGTGTATTTTTTCCTTTTTTCAACTGACAACTTTTGTATGTCAGGGAAATATTTTAATGGAACAATAATTACACGACCATCTTCAAGTTTTAGAGATATTTTTCCAACTATATCGAAATTTAATTTTTCGATACAAATTTTGGTATTTTTAAGTGTAGTAGTCATTTATTTTAATTTTATAGTGGTTATTTTTTGACCATTTTTAACCTTATTAAATGCATCAAGCAGAATTATTTGATTCTTTTTTATTAAACTAATTGCTTGGTTTAATTCCTTCTCGTTTAGTGTTCCTGTTTCTGCAACCTTAAAAGTCTCTAACCAAATTTTTGCAGAACGCTGACGGTTTCCTTTTTCTTTAACAATATGCAAATGAGGTGGCTCATTAAGCGCATCGTAAGCGAAAATAAAAAAAGTTAAAAATTTATAAATCGCAATTTTCGGCATATTCAAATATAGATTTTAACCTTCAAATTGTCAAGATCTATTTTAAGGTTGCTTACCACTACGCCCCTATCATCAATGGCATAATCAAAATCAACAAATCTTCATTGTTTCTTTTCACTTCTGGTTTTACTAAACCTGCTCTTGTTGGTGTACTTAATTCGAATAGTATTTCATCACTTTCTATCACCAAAATAAGTTCCAATAATAATTTCGCATTGAAGGCAATCTTCATGTCTTCACCAAGATATTGGCAAGTCATTCTCTCATTTCCTTCAAATGAAAAATCAACATCCTGCGCATAAAGGTGTAAACTAGATCCTTCAATATCTAACACCACTTGGTTAGTGGTTTTATTCGCAAATACACTCACACGGCGCAATGCACTAACGAATTCACTTTTATTCAAAACCAATTTAAAAGGATTGTCTGCGGGAATAACCACTTTATAATCTGGGAATTTCGCATCGATTAATCTACAACTCAAATGGATATTTTCTCCATCTACAAATAAATGATTTTGGTTATACGAAACGGTAATTTCTGTTGAAGTATTGAGGTTATTTTTCAATTGCATTAAAGCCTTTTTCGGCATAATAAATTTATCTGCTTGCGGACAATTGACATTCGTTTTGATACAACGTACCAAACGATGTGCATCTGTAGCAACAAGCGTCATGGTGTTCACGCCCAATTCAAAATATACACCACTCATGGCAGGTCTTAAATCATCATTACTAACAGCAATAATTGTTTTACCAATGCCATCGCTTAACTCTGCCGCCGACATGTTAAATTGCGTAGTATCATCGGCAACAGGTGCTGTTGGATAATTCTTTGCATCCTCACCTACTATTTTATACTTCCCTTGTTCACTCGTAATATCTATGCCAAAATCTTGCGTATTAATATCAAAAGTGATTGGTTGTTCTGGCAAATTTTTTAAATATTCCAACAATACTTTGGATTGAATACAAAGAGATCCTTCTTGTTGTGATTGTACATCCATACTCACCTTCATCATGGTCTCCAAGTCGGTACTCACAACGGTTAATTTCGAATCGCTCAATTCAAAAAGAAAAGATTCTAAAATTGGCAAAACATTATTTGAACTAATGATGCCACTAATACTTTGTAGGTTTTTAAGAAGTGTGCTCGAGGATACTATAAATCGCATGGTATTTTGTTTGATTTGGAGCAAATATAGAGTGTTTAGTTTTAAATTTTGTAAGAAGTATAAGAAAGCATTTGCTTATGAAAAGTTATAAGAATTATTAGCCTATCCATGCAGAATACCACTCATCAATAATTTTTTTTCTGTACTCTCGCTTTAGGTTAGTTTTACAAAAAAAATCTATGTTCCTTTTATTTTTAGGATTAATCCTATTCCTCATTTCCAATAGATTACCAGCTTCCATTTCAAAATTCCAAGACCCAAGTAAATTAAAGAAAGGTTTGCGACTGGCTGGATTTTTAATTGTCAGCATCGGCGTACTTACTTCTTGTGTCAAACAGATTGATGCTGGTTATATCGGCGTTCAGTCTTTATTTGGTAAAATACAACCTACTATTTTAAACAGTGGACTCAATATCGTTAACCCCTTGGTAGATGTGAATTCTGTAGATGTCCGAACCCAAAATTATACCATGAGTGGCATCAAAGATGAAGGGGATAAAAATGGAGATGATGCCATACGGGTACTCACTCGTGATGGATTAGAAGTAACGATTGATTTGTCCGTTTTATATAAAGTGAATGCACAACACGCACCAGAACTTATCAAACAAGTAGGTTCAGAATTTAAAGATAAAATAATACGCCCTGTAGCTCGAACCCGAATCAGAGACAATGCGGTTTATTATGATGCTGTAGAACTTTATTCAACCAAGCGTGACGAATTTCAACATCGTATTTTCAAAGATATCAATGAAGAATTTGTAAAACGTGGGCTTATTCTAGAGAATTTATTGGTTCGAAATATCTCTTTACCACAAGCTGTAAAATTGACCATTGAAAGTAAAATTAATGCGGAACAAGATGCACAGAAAATGCAATTTGTATTACAAAAAGAAAAACAAGAAGCAGAGCGTAAAAGAGTTGAAGCGCAAGGTATTGCTGACTATCAACGCATTATTAATGAAGGACTTTCAGATAAACAATTACAATACGAACAAATAAAAGCTTATCGAGAAATCGCAACTTCTGCCAATACAAAAGTGATTATTATGCCCAATAAAGGAGGCAATGTAATATTGGATACCAAGTAATCTAGGCAAAACAAGTTTACAAAAAAATAATCGGCTACTCCTTTTATCTATTTACCGCCAAATACTTTTTGCAATATGCCAGATACACGAGCAGAAGGGTTTTGGCGAATATTAGCTTCTTCTTCTGCAACCGTTGTAAATAGCCCATTCAGTGCCCTTTCTGTAACATAACCTGCTAAATCTGTATTGACTTTATTTCGAGTAATAGGCAATTTATTATACGTTGTAAATACATCTGACCAATATTTTGTAGCATCAACCTTTTTTAAAGAATTCTCAATTACTGGACGAAAAGCAGTTGTCAACGCACTACTGGTTGCTTGCTTCAAGAAATTTGTAGCGGCATTATTGCCTCCTCTTAAAATACTCAGACCATCGTTGATAGTCATGTGCATGATAGCATTCACAAAAATCGGAACTGCTTGTCCTGCTGCATCTTCTGCCGCACGATTCATGCTTAATATCAAATTATCGCATTGTTTATTAAAACCAAAAGACCGTAAGGTAGATTCAATTTTTTTTGCTTCTGGTGGCATTAAGATTTTAATCAGTTGATTGGTAAAAAAACCATTCGTTTTATTCAATTTACCAGATGCATTTTGCGTA
>CANJRV010000087.1 GCA_947476825.1 Bacteroidota bacterium
CTTTGAACATTACAATTAATACTAGCAATGCTGGTTCATCTTGTGTAACCGCATGTATTTCGTATTCATGGAATGGAATAATATACACGTCAAATGCCTCACCAACGCATACTTATACAAATGCAGTTGGTTGCGATTCGGTACATACATTGAACATTATAATTCATAATAGCAATACTGGTTCATCTAATGTAACAGCATGTAATTCTTATTCATGGAATGGAATAACATACACTTCAAGTGCCTCACCAATTCATACTTATACAAATGCATTAGGTTGTGATTCTGTTCATACTTTGAACATTACAATTAATAATAGCAATACAGGTTCATCTAGTGTAACCACATGTAACTCTTATACATGGAATGGAATAACGTACACTTCAAGTGCATCACCAACGCATACTTATGTAAATGCATTAGGTTGTGATTCTGTTCATACTTTGAACATCACTATTAATAATAGCAATGCTAGTTCATCTAGTGTTACAGCATGTAATTCTTATGCATGGAATGGAATAACGTTTACTGCAAGTGCATCTCCAACACATACATACACAAACGCAGTTGGATGTGATTCGGTACATACAATGAACATTACGATTCATAATAGCAATACAGGTTCATCTAGTGTAACAGCTTGTAATTCTTATGCATGGAATGGAATAACATATACCTCCAGTTCTTCACCAACACATACATACACAAACGCAGTTGGATGTGATTCGGTTCATACTTTGAATATCACAATTAACAACAGCACCTCACACACAACATCAGTAAGTGCATGTGGTTCTTATATATGGGCTTGTAATGGTATGACTTATACAGCAACAGGATTGTATACTTGCACTTCAACAAATGCAACAGGTTGCGTTCATACAGAGACTTTAAATTTAAACATTTCAACTACTGCTGATACAACATTGTATGCAACTGCATGCGATAGTTATACGTGGCAAATGAATAACAAAACCTATGCAACAAGTGGAATCTATTTGGACACCATCACTAATCTTTTTGGTTGCACTAAAATCTGCACTTTGGTATTAACTATTCATATGTCGCCTACTGTAATTGCGTCCAATGTTTCTGGCTGTCCAGGCTCGCCAATAACTTTAGTTGGAGCACCAGCTGGTGGTATATTCAGCAAAAGCAATCCTTATTCAGGACCGAATACCACTTATACCTATACCTATACAAACGCTTATGGTTGCACCGCCACAAGCAATTTTGCCAGTATAACGAATACGGTTTTATTACCTCCTATTTTGAATCCAGTATCCGTTACCAATGCAGGCGTAATATTCAGTTGGTTGCCCGTTACGGGATATAATTTATTCAATGTGAGATATAAAATATTGAACAGTAATACTTGGAATATACTTACCGTAAATGGTCTTGCAACATCTGTATTAGCTGGACTGTCAACGTGTTCGAAGTATGAAGTACAAGTACAAACCATTTGTATTGGCGGCGCAGTGAGTGCATGGAGTTCTTCTATTTTATTTTCTACCCTTTATGCGCCTACACTTAATGCACCAATTGTTTCAGGTCACACGGCTAAAGTAAGCTGGTCGGCAGTTCCAAACGCTTCTTCATTCAATTATCAGTATAGAAAAATTGGCACTTCAT
Organism: Bacteroidota bacterium; assembly: GCA_947476825.1. Lineage (GTDB taxonomy): Bacteria > Bacteroidota > Bacteroidia > Chitinophagales > Chitinophagaceae > OLB11. The sequence continues at coordinate 1,636 of CANJRV010000087.1, forward strand.
CATGGTCGGCAACGGTAAATATTCCAGCAAGTATTTTAACTAAAAATATTACTCAATTGCCTTTCAATAATTGTTACGAATTTCAAATACAATCTGTCTGTTCAAATAATGTGACGAGCAATTGGAGTTCGGTAAATTTCTGCACCGCAACCATCATATTAAAACCTCTAAATGAAACCAGCGCCAATGAGGCAAGCTATTATAACTTATACCCGAATCCAACGGAGAATGAATTACATATTGCGTTCAATGCAACAGCATCTTCTACAATAAATATTAAATTGTTAGATCTAAGTGGTAGATTAATAAACCAAGTACAATTGCAATCTATGCAAGGAGAAAATACAAGTACTATTCCCGTAAATGATTTGGCAAGAGGTATGTATATCGTACAAGTTTATGCGGATCGAATTTTGAAATACATTTCTAAAATTGAAAAGAAATAAGGGTAAAAAAAGGGTTATACCGATGTGAAATAATAGATAGACCATCATTATTCAATCGGCATAATACCATCTAAGATTTCTAAAAAGCCCTTTGGTCCATTTTATAAATCAAGATGGAATTAGAGAAAAGTGATCTTCTATATTGGATGTATTGCGGCAACGATAGTAGTGGAAATCCTTTTTGCTTGCTTTGAAGCAAAAAGATTGGAACGGATAGCGTGCCTGCCGCCCAAAAAATATTTTCATTTCTAATTTATTTAGCCGGAAAGAATAGTTATTTCAACCAGCAAAAAATAATCTATTTCGAATCTATAACTCGCAAAGGATCTAATAGATATTCTAAGCCATTCAATTTTATTTCATAAGTCACCCCTAACATAAATCCAAGTTTACCTCTCGGGAATCCACCTTTACGAAGCATCCACTCCAAATAGGCTATAGGCAAGTCGCACAAAATGAGGCCTCTATATTTTCCATAAGGCATTTTCATTTTTACTAATTCTAATAATATTTCTGGTTTTATATTCGTACTATTATTAGTGTTCTGTTCTATATTTTCTTGCATAGATTTTTATATCATTCAATTATTAATGCTGTAAGCTTTTCAACAGGGATTGAAAAATAGGTCAACCCATTTTGCAAATATAACCCAAGTGTATCTTTACTAGTTTGAATCCAAGTGTACTATTTTCAAAGTTTTATTTGTAGGGGATTTAATAGGTTCACAAGAATTAATACTTTCATGTATATATTTTTATTCTTTCTATCCATTTCATGATACGGAAATAAGATATTTATTAAGTGGATGTACCATGGTTGAATGCAAAGGGAGAAAGCTTGGAATTTGAATTGCTAAGTTTCCAGTTTTGATATAGTTATGCATATAGAATTATAGGGTCAGTACGAGAATTGTCTTATTATTGCACTCCATAATTCATGGTGAAAACAGGCACATATCATTTTATTTTTATTCTCAGTATTGCTTTAATTTGGAGCGCCTGTGCAAATATTGTTTCGCCAACTGGTGGAGCTCGTGATGAGAAAGCGCCAGTGATAATAAAACGATCATTAGTAGATTCTGCATTAAATTATAAAGGTGGGAAAATTGAATTTACTTTCAATGAATTTGTTCAAATAAAAGATGCACAAAATCAATTCGTCATATCGCCATTTTTAAAACAGAACCCAAAGCTTACTGCGCATAAGCAAAAGGTAAGTATGATTATAGCAGACAGTTTACTTTTACCCAATACGACCTATCATGTTTCGCTTGGCAATGCGATTCAGGATTTACATGAAAGTAATCCTTATCCGCATTTGGGGTTTACATTTTCAACAGGACCTTATTTTGATTCATTGAGTATTAAAGGAAATATCACAGACGCCAAAACAGGATTACCAGATACTACTGCTTGGGCAATTTTATATCCTGCTGGTATGCCTGACTCCACAATCATGAAGGAAAAACCTTTATATGCGCAAAAAGCATTCAATGGAAAATTTAATTTTGCCAATTTACCTGCAAGAGATTTTACAATATATGCGTTGAATGATTTGAACGCCAACTTGAAATATGATTTAAATAGCGAACGAATCGCATTTATTGAAAATACAATCAATGCGAAGGATACTGCAGCTATCATCCAATTATATACCTTCGCCGTACAGGCAAGAACGGATACTTCCACTAAAAAACCAAGACCTACTGCTAATCGAGAAGTAGCACCAAAAAATGTTAGCGGTAAATGTATTTATCAAATTCTTACAGATACATTATCTAAAACAAAACGAACATTCGATATTACAGATTCCTTGCGCATACATTTTGATGGTAAAATAATAAAAATGGATTTAACTAAAATAAGATTGACGCAGGATGATGTATTAGATGCTACCGCAAATATTATTTTGGATACAATTCGGCAAATGATAGCCATAAAAACAGAATGGTTGCCGAATGCCAATTATCAATTACAACTCCTAAAAGGATTTGCTGTAGATAGTGCTGGAATGCAGGCAGCAGCATCTTCTTGTAAATTCAAAACAAAAATGCAAAGTGATTATGGGAGTGTTCAAATTCAATGTATTCCAAACGGAAGTCAATTATTCGAATTAATGCAAGGCGATAAAATCATCCGCACAGCTTATGCTATGGATACTTTGGTTCAATTTTTGATGCTTGCACCCGGAACTTATACACTACGCGCTTTGCAAGATAAAATTAAAAATGGAATTTGGGATACAGGAGTTTTTGGAAAGGAAAAAGTACAACCAGAAATCAGAAATGTGCTGTCTGATAATTTACTTATTAAGGCGAATTGGGATAATAGATTGGATATTAGAAAACGAGTAATAAATAAATAAAATAAAAATGAAAAAAATATTATTTCTTCATGGTGCTCTGGGATCAGCGCAAGAAATGATGCCTTATGTAAATGCCTTAAGTGAAGAATATATTTGCGAAGCAATTGATTTCCCCTTACATGGTAATAATGCTAGTATTAGCGAATTTACAATTGCTGCATTTACCGATTATTTAATTTTTTATATCAGACAAAATTGTACAGAACCAGTTTCTATTTTTGGATATAGTTTGGGTGGATATGTCGCCTTATATGCAGCTGCCAAAGAACCACAATTATTCGATAAAATATTAACTCTTGGAACAAAGTTTGAATGGGATAAAACTTTTGTAGAATTACAAATGCAAAATATTGAAGCAGACGCAATGAAAGCAAAAACACCTCATTTTGTTGTTTCCCTTTCTGCCATGCATCAACATATTAAATGGCGTAAGATGCTCGAAGAGACTATTTATCTAATGGTTCATTTGGCAATCAAACCGAATCTCACCCCTGAAATCTTACAAAGGATTTCCACAAAAGTACTTTTGGGTGTTGGTGATAAGGATAGTATGGTTAGCTTGGAAGAAACTAGAAAAGTAAATCGATCTATTGCTGCTAGCAATATGTTTGTTTTGCCGCGCAGTTCGCATCCTTTGGAACGAACAAATGTGTCTGTATTATTGGCTATTTGTAGAGATTTTTTTAAGAGCTAAAGAATTCTTTGTCTTTCTGTTTTCTGTCTTTTTCTACACGTGCACTAATAAAAATACTGATTTCATATAATGCAATTAAAGGCACAGCCACTATAGTCTGGCTCATCCAATCGGGCGACGGGGTTATCACGGCCGCAACAATAAGTATGATGACATAGGCATATTTTCGATAGGTTTTAAGAAAAGCTTGATTCACTAAACCAATTCGGCTAAGCACATAAGAAGCAACAGGCAATTCAAATGCTAAGCCCGAACCAATGATAATATCAACCATATTTTCAATATAGTCATCGAGTGTTGGTCTAGTTTCGATGGCTTGTAAAGTACCTAATTTATAATTGGAAAGAAAGCTAAACGTAAATGGCGCCATCAGGAAATAGGCAAATAGAACGCCAAGGAAAAAAAAGAAGGAAACCCAGAAAATAGAACTTCTTGATTTTTTGACTTCATTGGGTGTAAGTGCTGGCTTAATGAAACACCAGAGTTCCCAAAATACATAAGGAAAGGCAATAATAAATCCACCGATGCAAGCAATGCTAATGCTACTCATAAACTGAGAACCAAAATTGGTGACTTGCATTTTTACATTCGGAGCTGGCATACATAATGCATCACCCATATGCATTTTTTGTCCCCAATGACAAAGCGTAGTATAGGTAATAAAGTCAGATCGCATGGGACCATAAATAATGGTATCGAATATCCAATCTATATTCAGAAACACCACAATGGCAATAATTAATATGGCAATGACAGATCGTAAAATATGCCAGCGCAATGCTTCCAAATGATCTACAAAACCGAGTTCTGTAGAAGAATCTGTTGCTGTTTTTTTAGGGGAAAAAAGTGGAAGTGCCAATGGGAAGTAGTTCGAATTGAAATTTTATTTTTTGTCAACTTGTGCTACAAAGCCAATGGAGAAAGGCGCATTGTCGGCGTTACCCATGATCAAAGCATTTTTAAGAACTTGACCTTCTTTGCCAGCACTATTAAATTCTAAGGTTACTTCACCAATGGTACCAGGCAGTATAGGTTCTTTGGGATAGAATGGAGCTGTGCAACCACAAGAAGTTTGTACATTAGAAATAACCAAAGGATTAGAGCCTATATTTTTTACCTTCCAAGTGTGGCGTACTTTCGTTCCAGCTATTACATGACCAAAGTCAAATTTTGTTTCAGCCACTTCTAGCGTTGTCTTCGGCATTTTTTTTACTTCCGAATCCCGTTTGGCCTGATCTTCCTTACTCATTTGTACTACATGATTTTCTTCCATGCCCAATTTATTAAATAATGCTGTACGACTTACCCCGCTTAGTTCTACAAGCGCTATCGCAAATAATGACAGAGTAAGTACAGTTAATAAAATTGTTTTCAGTGAGCTATTCATGGGCGCAAAAATAAAGGAATAATTATTTCATTTGGCATTTCTATTTTAGGGAATTCAAAATGAATAATCAAAAGCAAATGATTTGTGTCGTTGAAATCTCAAATTGCAGCTTGTAATTACGTACTTGCAAATGGCCTTGGATAGTTTTTAGCGAAACTATCCACAGCCTTGATTTTTTGGTTCTTTTGTATCAAGACAAAAGAACAAAAGATTATTTATAGAACTATAGTAAATATGTAATCATAGGGCTGATTATTAGATGCAGTTGTATTGCGGCAACGATAGAACGGAAAGCCCGGATTCCGCTGCTCTGAGCGGAAACGGACTTGGAGTGATAGCGTGTGGGCCGCCCAAATAATCCGCACAATAAATTTAGTTTTGTCACTTAATATAACAATGTTGGGATGTACAATTCCCATTTCCCAAAACATAAACAATCACTATTTGATAAAATCTCCATGTAAGAAAAGCAATTACTTTCTTCTTCTATATTCCTATATTTGCGCTTCATTAAAAAAATGGCGAAAATGCAAGCAAACGATCAACAACAAAATCAGCTTAATATAGAACTTACCGAAGAAATGGCGGAAGGCACATACTCTAACCTAGCGATTATCACACATTCCAATGCTGAATTTGTAATCGACTTTATTAATGCCATGCCAGGTGCGCCTAAGGCAAGAGTAAAATCTAGAATTGTATTGACGCCAATGCATACCAAGCGTTTGCTAAAAGCGTTGATGGACAACGTGAAAAAATTTGAACAAGTAAATGGGACTATTAAAGATTTAGAACCAGTTTCTATACCTATGAATTTTGGAGGACCAACAGCACAAGCTTAATTTATTTGCATGACTGAAAAAATAATCATCCTTGACTTCGGATCGCAATACACACAATTAATTGCACGAAATATTCGCGAGTTAAATATTTACTGCGAAATCATTCCCTTCTATACTCCCATCGTATACGATGAAACAGTAAAAGGAATCATATTATCTGGCAGCCCTTCTTCAGTAAATGAAGAAAACGCGCCTATGGTAGACATCAAAAGCATGAATGAAAAAAGACCTGTTTTAGGTATTTGTTATGGTGCACAACTTACCACAAAACTTTACGGCGGTAAAGTAGAAAAGTCTTCTACACGTGAATATGGAAGAGCGAAATTATGCAAGGTAATGACCGATAATCCGATATTTAAAAATATATCGGATAATAATCAAGTGTGGATGAGTCATGCCGATACCATCACGCAATTACCACCAGATGCCGAATTGATAGCGCAAACCGATAGCATTCCCATCGCTGCTTTTGAAATGAAAAATACGCCGAACCCATTGTTTGGCTTACAGTTTCATCCAGAAGTAACACATTCCGATAATGGGAAACAAATTATAAAAAATTTCGTAGTTGGTGTTTGTGGCTGCGCCCAAAATTGGACGCCAGCTAGTTATATTCACGAAACAATTGATGCCATTCGCAAGCAAGTTGGTGATCAAAAAGTAATTATGGCATTGAGTGGAGGCGTTGACAGTACAGTAGCTGCAACGCTTATACACCGGGCAATTGGTAAAAATTTATATTGTGTATTTGTCGATAATGGCTTGCTTCGCAAAAATGAATACCAAGAAGTATTAAGTGCTTATGATGAATTGGGTTTGAATATAAAAGGCGTTGATGCAGCACAATTATTTTATAGCAAATTAAAAGGCGTTTCTAGTCCAGAGGAAAAACGAAAGATTATTGGCGGTTTGTTTATTGACGTATTCCAAGAAGAAGCATTGTTAATCCAAGATATTCATTTTTTAGGTCAAGGTACTATTTATCCAGATGTGATAGAAAGTGTATCTGTCAATGGACCTTCTGCTACGATCAAATCGCATCACAATGTTGGTGGACTTCCCGAAAAAATGAAGATGCAATTGGTAGAACCTCTACGTTCTTTATTTAAAGATGAAGTACGCCGAATAGGCACTGAGCTTGGCTTACGAGATAGTTTTATTCAACGACATCCTTTTCCAGGCCCTGGACTTGGCATACGAATCTTGGGTGAAGTGACGGAAGAAAAAGTAAAATTATTGCAAGAAGCAGATGCGATTTATATTCAACATCTAAAGGATCATGATTTGTACCATCAAATTTGGCAAGCAGGCGCAATACTATTACCTGTTCAAAGCGTTGGTGTGATGGGCGATGAGCGTACGTATGAATTTACAATTGCACTTCGTGGTGTTACCAGCGTAGATGGCATGACGGCAGACTGGGCACATATTCCTTATGCAGTTCTGGCTTCCATTTCCAACGAAATCATCAATAAAGTAAAAGGAATTAATCGTGTGGTTTATGATATCAGTTCTAAACCGCCAGCAACAATTGAATGGGAATAATGTTTACTTTTGTGCCAAACCATTTTTTAATGCCCAAAGCATATATTTATTTTCTCTTATTTTTTATTTCTACGCAGGCAATAGCGCAGTCTGCCGCTAAGGATGCAACGCAAACGGAAACTAAGGATTTTGTGTATCCAAAACCAGTTCGAAAAGCGAAATACAATATTGCGATTTTGACACCCCTCTATTTGGATTCGGTAGATTTGGAAAAGAACCTAACGCATATTCCAAAATTTATGATGCCGGGTATAGACTTTTATGAAGGCGTATGCATTGCGGCAGATACACTCAATAGTCAAGGTTTTAAACTCAACATTTATGTGTATGACAGCAAGTCTAATTATATTGATATAAAAAATTTAATCGCGTCCGATAAATTAGACTCGATGGATGTCATTATCGGTAATGCAAGTGTGAGCGATTTAAAATTGGTAGCAGATTTTGCGAAGAAAAAACAAATCAATTTTATTTCTGCAGTTTCACCTGCCGATGCGGGTCAAACTTACAATCCCTATTTTACCATATTGCAACCACGCTTGTCGTCGCATATTGAAAAAATACACAAAAATATTATTAGCCGTTACCCAGAAGACAATGTGGTATTTATTACCCGCAATTTGACTGCTGAAAAAAATGCACTGAGTTATTTTAAAAATGATTTGCTGAATGCCAGACCAAGTCGTTTTACCGAATTGGAACTAAAAGGCGATGAGCTCAATATCAATGACATTGTGAGTAAGATAGATACCAACTATAATACAACCATTGTATTGGGTATTTTAGATCCAAGTATTACCTACAATTATTTGAAAACCTTATCCACCGTGGCATTGCGATATCATTTGAAAGTGTATTGCATGCCCACTACAGAGGCAATAAAATCTATTTCTAAAGTGGACGAATTTCCGGGAATGCCAATCTATTATACCTCTTCATATATTATAGATAAAGTCACTCCTGCCAGTCAATTTATCACCAATGCATACAAACGTAAAATGGGTAGCCTTCCTTCAGATGTTGTATACAAAGGATTTGAGAGCTTGTACTTTTTTTATAATTTGCTCAAAAAATATGGTACGCCATTCAATACCCATTTAAGCGAAAATGCTTATTCCTTTATTACACCTTACAAAATTGTACCCATTAAGGAAAAAGGAAGTATGAAGTTTTATGAAAATAAATTTTTGTATTTGATTAAGTATGAAGATGGGATTATGTTGTATGAGTAAAAATCATAGATGGCTAGAAATGAAGGGAGAAAATGAACTTTTTACTATTGCCTTCAAATAAAAAAAACTTTAGCTTTGTGACCGAATGATAGCGACAGCAAAAAATTATGATGTAATTTGTTTTCAGTTGAGAAATAACTTTTATTCTCAATTGGAAAGTCCGTTGAAGAAAGACTTAAACCGTCTTTCCAGCGACATTAAAGCTATTCTCACTTCAGGCAAAAAAGTTCAAGCACAATCAGTAGGTATGCTTAGTCAGGTTTTCAACTTGCGAATCAAAGCCCTTAAATGGTTGGCAGAAGACAAGAACTTTGATTATCTTGAAATGATCAAAGACATTTTTCCTCAAATTGAAGAATGGAAATCAAACAAGAAACTTGAAGTGTTAACTGAAAATATTTTGTTCGCTATGCGTTGCAACCAAAGAGTTGTAGAATCACTGGTAGCGACAAATGAGTTTTCAACGGACAGCTTCTCTTCAAACATTTCCCAACTTCCCGACATTACCTATCAGCAGTTCATTGCTTCTTTAGCGTTTGCAAATCTGGACGATGAAACAGCACAAAAAATTGTTGACTGGACTAACGCTTCATTGCATATTGAATTTGTTTTGGTAGCTGCTGATATTATTGGTGATGACAAACTGAAAATTTCCGACAAGACAATAAATGAGTTGGCGTTTTTAGTTGCTGATGCGGCACAAGAATATTCTGCATTGGCGACAGAGTTAGGAATTCTAAAACCTCGTTCAACACGACAATCTTTTTCAAACCTATCTTTTGACAACAGCTTCATCAAAGAACAAAAACAGTTAGCTGATTTGGGCTTAGACAATTTTGCTGCAAACCTTCCCAGTTAATGAAACAAAATTTTACCAAAGGCGAAATTATCAATGTCCATCTTGGCACGCCGCCAAAAGAAACCAAAGGGCATGAACAAGGTTATGAAAGACCTTGTGTGATAATCAAATCATTCAACAATCTTGACTTGGTTGTAGTTGTTCCAATGACAACTAAGGAAGCTAAATATAGTTTGTTCACTATTGTAAAAATATTGAAAGGAACTGCTGGACTTACTGCTGACAGTTACGCTTTATGCCATCAAATCAGAACCATTTCATTTGACAGAATTGTAAGCAAACGAGCAAGGTTAGATAACAAAGACATGTTGAAAATTCATTCTGTTTTGATTGATACTTTGGAGCTATAAGCTAATTGTATAGGCAGTTTGGTGACACATCTAATAAAGGGAGCAATTAAAAAAATGTAAGGCTGTGGATTTTCTTTTTTCATCTGTTGGTTCTTTATGTAAGCTGAGTACATTTGAATATCACAGCCTCTACTAGCAGAATTTATTGTGGTAATTTTATAGTTGGTGGCTAGTTTTGCGAACATCGCAACTTGAACATCCAGACAATCAAAAGACAATCAACAGACAAAGGGAAAGTAATTACAAAACAATAAAATAAATACGACAATGGCATACTTGATGGTTGACATAGAAAGTGATGGACCAATACCAGGTGATTTTTCAATGATTTCTTTTGGTGCAGTTTTAGTCGACGACCGACTTGACAAAACATTTTACGGAAAACTTAAACCAATTTCTGACAAGTTCATTCCCCCGTTCTTCGGAGCGTCTTTCGCTCCGAAGTAATATTCTTTTGCTTTTAGCAAACTAAACAAATGTTCCTTTACGCCGTTGTTGGTGTTATCACCAACGACATTCATTTCTAGTAAGCTTTATTACGGCGATTTTATGATTGTGTGCAATTCAATAAACCAATAACAAATTACGGAAATACTTTATAGATATCCTTCCTATGAGCTAATCGAGCTAGTTCAACAGTTTCGCCTTCGTAAAAAACACCTATTCGATAATCTCCAATTCGAATTCTGTAGGCATAATTATGCCCCTTTAATTTTTTGATATTTTTAATAATTGAAATGCTTTCCGCCGACTCTAAATCGCCGATCAATTTCTTAATAGAAACATTAAGTTGCTTATTGGTCAATCCAAGTAAATCCTTCTTAAAACTTTTTAAATACTCAACTTTCATTTAGTGTTAAGAATTTTCATAATTTCATCCTTTGATACTTTCTTGCTTCGATCAACATTTCTAAGTAATCTGGACATGCCCAAATCCTCTATTTCTTCAGTTGATAAATCTGTAGATTTTACACCCAGTTTAGAGAGAAGTCCGGAAAGAAATTTGTACTCGGAACTTGTTTTTGGTTGGATAACTAAAGCTTTCATACTTCAAATATAATAAAATTGGTTTAGCATTATTAAATAATCGCAACAGCCCACCACAAACACTAAAATGAATACGGGCATCGGAATGAAATTAAGCAATTTGAATTCTACTAATCTTCATTACTTTTATCAGGCGAACGTTCTTCGAATCACTGCACTGGTTCTAGCGCAAAAATGTTCGTTGATTCGTTAAAGAACATACTTCACGAATACCCTGCAAATCTCAACTATTCGAAATGTTTGCGCCGTTGTTGGAGTTATCATCAACTATTCGAAATGTTTTAAAGTGGCACTGTTCGACATTTGCAATGTCGGACTGCTATTGGTGGTTTTGCAAACCGCAAGAAAAAATCATAAAATTATTTGTCATTCCTTCCCTATCTTTACCAACTAACACCGTTAAACTATTATGATGATTAAACTGTTTGCGAGCGCGGTATACGGGGTGGAAGCTATAACCATAACCACCGAAGTAGATGTACTAGAAGGGCTCAAATTTTTTGTTGTTGGATTACCCGATAACGCCGTTAAAGAAAGTCAGCACAGAGTGGAAAGTGCAATCAAGAATAACCACTATCGTTTTCCACGAATTAAAATAGTGGTGAATTTATCACCAGCCGATATTCGTAAATCAGGAAGTGCTTTTGATTTGCCAATCGCCATAGGCATACTTGCAGCAACCGAACAAGTGAAGGCAGATAAATTGCATCAATACATCATGATGGGTGAGCTTTCTTTAGATGGAACTATATTGCCCATCAAAGGTGCTTTGCCTATTGCCATTCAAGCGCGTAAGGAAGGCTTTGAAGGATTGTTTGTACCAGTGCAAAATGCACGCGAAGCTGGTATGGTTAATAACCTGAAAGTGTATGCGGTTTCACATATCAATGAGGTGATTGATTTCTTGAATGGTATCACAGAACTGAAGCCTGTGGAAGTAAATACAAGAGATGAATTTTTCTACACACAATACGATTTTGATACCGATTTTTGTGATGTCAAAGGGCAAGCCAACATCAAACGTGCTTTAGAAATTGCAGCAGCTGGAGGTCATAATGTGATTCTGATTGGACCACCCGGAGCAGGTAAGACGATGCTCGCAAAAAGATTGCCATCTATCTTACCACCACTCTCATTGGTAGAAGCATTGGAGACCACTAAAATACATTCTGTTGCTGGGAAATTATCGGAGGGTGCAACCTTAGTTTCTAAGCGACCATTTCGATCGCCTCACCATACCGTAAGTGATGTAGCATTGGTTGGTGGCGGTGGAAATCCACAACCAGGCGAAATATCTTTGGCGCATAATGGTGTATTATTTTTGGATGAATTGCCAGAGTTTAAACGAACGGTATTGGAGGTCATGCGGCAACCCATGGAAGAAAGGAGGGTAACTATTTCCAGAGCAAAAATGAGCATAGATTATCCTTCCAATTTTATGTTGATTGCTTCCATGAACCCTTGCCC
>CANJRV010000088.1 GCA_947476825.1 Bacteroidota bacterium
AGGTTTTTATTTCTTGCTTCTAATAATCCAAAATCATCCGTCAAATATTCCATGCAATTTAGGAGGAAGGATTTATTCGCAAACAATTGTTCTGTAAATTTATAATAGCCACATTCCAAAGGTCCACGTGCTTGTACAAAATCATTCGTAAATACATCCGCATCAGAAACCACAATCATACTATTCGGTTTTTCGCAAGCAGTCAAATAATTTTGCTTTAAAGAATCCGTATAGATATCCAAAAAATGTGGGTCCAAACGATTGACATAAGCAGAACCAAATTTGCCTTCCAATAAAACAGCCATCGGAATATTTTTTTCACGAAACATATCCGCTTGTGGTTTGAATTTTAAATTAGACAAACTAATTCGAACAGGTGAAGGCATACGTCGACTGCGATTGGACGAAGTCAATAAAATGGTTTTCTTAATCTCCGGATTGGCAATCGTATCAATGCTGTTTGCATTTAAAAACATCACTGCATCCAAGTTATTTACGATAGGATGTTTAGAAGTGGAAATACTAAATGGATGATAAACCCAAGGTAATAATTTAATATCTGGTTGATTGCCAACTACACCAACAGTAACAGGAATTGGATTGCATTGTTGGTAATCTTCAATCAAATCAGAATTGATACGTACACCATATTTGAACAACATATCATCCAAATTTAATCCATAGTCAACTGCCATACTTGCACCACCACCGCCTTTCAGCGAATCCATATCAAAACGTAATTGATCTAACATCCACAACATTTTACCACCATTCATGATGTATTGATCGATCTTGAATTTATTTTTTTCATCAAATGCAGAATCGGGCCCACAAATAATGGCCGCAGAATATATTTTTTGAATCGCAATGGTTTGATTCAGAAATAGGGTATCTACATCATAATATTTTTCTAAAGTCGACAGCATATCAATGGTATTCATGCCAATATGTTCGCCATTACCAATGATATAAGCAATCTTTTTCTTGTCGGGCTGTATCAAATATTTAATGGCTGAAGCTAATTTGTATTCCAACATCGCTTCAGAATAATTCAGTCTTTCTTGTGGCGACATACTCAGATGTCCTTCCAATAAACTAATCGAAGTTTCTTTGTTGTTGTACGAAATACTTGCAGCAGGAAAAATAATTTTTTCAGAATAACCCTCTTCCTCATCGCCTTGTACTTTTAAATTGACTGGGTTAATTCCTTTTTCAGCCAATTGTGCATACACCGCATTTTTCCCTTTCTCATCTTTTCCTTCCATGGGATTGATAAATTCAAATCGAATTTTATTACCACCTACTTCTTTAAACTCTTGCAACACATCTCGTGTGGCCTCGCTCAATCGTTGAAAGCCAGCAGGGAAAGTACCTTTTAAATAGACTTCAATTACGGCTACATCTTTCAGATTTTTCAATAAGGTTTTCGTCGGTTGACACAATGAAAATCTTTTTTCAGAGGTAGAATCAAATGCCTTGTGCAATCTGCTACTTGTGATGTTCAGGAGGACTAGCATAATGCCTACCATCACCAATCTGATCAATGCTTTCCTTTTCGGATGATTTTTTTCGTTCATCGGTTTATACTAAATTTTGAATAAGAGATATTGGGGCGGCACACACGCTTTTCGCTGCAAGTCCTCCCATGCGAGGCGCATGGTGTGGGCTTTCCGCTGCAATCGTTGCCGCAATGCATCTGCACGTAAAGATTATTTTTCTCATTATATCCTAGTTTATCTTTTCTTATTATGTTCTCTTTTTGCCAGAAAATTTAATTCCATTTTCTTCTTTCCACTGAAAATCTTGTAGCCAAAATGGACAGTGCAATCACGCTTACAAAATAAACGACATCTCTGGTATCTATCAAACCACGACTCATAGAATTATAGTGAAACTGCATACCTATTTGGCTAAATATATAATCAGCACCGCCATTGAAAAAAGACATTCGGCTAATCGTTTCAAATCCTGCATAGAGAATAAAATTGACAAAAATGGAGACCAAAAAAGCAATCACTTGATTGGAAGTGCAGGACGAACATAATATGCCGATACCCGTAAATGCCAAGCTCAAAAACAATAAGCCAATATAAGAACCAAAGATGCCACCAGTATCAATATTACCAGGCACTACCGACAATCGGGATATGGTAAGCACGTACAGTAAAGTGGGCAAAAGGGAAAACAAAACCAATACAAAAGACGCAAAAAATTTGCCTAAAATGATGTCTTTTTCTTTCAGTGGTAATGTAGATAATATTTCAATGGTCCCAGATTTATATTCATCGGCGAATGAACGCATGGTCAATGCTGGTAATAAAAATAAAAGTACCCAAGGTGCAAAGGCGAAAAATTTATCCATCGTGGCATAGCCATAATCCAATATATTACTATCTGGAACTGCCCACATAAAAAATCCACAGACCAATAAAAAAACGGATATGGCAATATAGCCAACTAGCGAACTAAAAAAACTGTTTAGTTCTTTTTTGAAAATACTTAGCATAGATTTCTAGAAAGGAAGCAAATATAGTTAGTAGAAAGTAGAAAGTAGTTAGTAAAAAGTCAAAAGTCGAAAGTAAAAAGTAAAAAGTAGTTAGTAATGAGTAGTTAGTAGTTAGTAATGAGTAGTTAGTAGTGAGAATTTGGAATTAGTCGATGGAATTGCCTTTGGAATTTGGGATTTAAAAATTTGGTATTTGAAATTGCCTTTTTCCCTTTGTCTTTAGAATTTTTTCATACAAGCAGATTATATTTGAATCCACTTAAGCATGAGACGCAAAACACAAGTGAGCATAGAGTTTGCGAAAATACTTCGAGATCGAATCCCATGAAAATTATTATCTTTGAAATCAAAATAAAATGAAATGAAAACTCTGCAAGTTCAAATAACTGAAAAAGATTATTCTAAGTACAATTTCCAAGAGAAAGGTGAGATAACATTTGCAATACTTGAGGAATTAATTTCAATTGAATACGCTAAGAAGTCATTATTGAAATGCAACCAAATAGCAGAACAATCAGGACTTTCAGAAATGACGATGGAAGAAATTAATGTTGAAATTAAAGCAGTAAGAGATGCAAAAAATAATACTCGACACTAACGTTATTGTTTCCGCATTAATTTCAAATTCTTATCCTACTCAAATTTTATATGATATTGTATTTGAAAGGAAAGTAATAAACTGCATTTCAAATGAAATAATGGAAGAGTATATAGAAGTATTGAATAGAGCTAAATTCGAAAAATTTTATAACTTTAAGAATAACGCAGAAGTGGTTATGAATAAGCTGATTGAAATTTCAATTCCTTATACACCAATTGAAAAAATTATAATAATATCAGATTTGCCTGATAATAAGTTTCTTGAAGTTGCTAAAGAAAGTTCTGCAGATTACTTGATAACAGGCAACTTTAAAGACTTCAATTTCGAGACATTTGAAAATACGAAAATAGTTTCCCCAAAATATTATTTCGAAAATTTTAAATGGTAATTGATTAGCACTTTTACTCGAAAAGCAATGAAAACAGTAGGCAATACGCAAAAGGTTTCAAACCATTTTCTTACATCAACTTCTGCTTCTTCATGCAAGCAAATTATATTTGAACAAACTAAATCATGCATGAAATAATTGCAGTAATTTAAGTTACTAAATGAATACCCATTATAAAACCCACTTGAATAGAAACTAAAAAAAATTACAACATTACTATTTATGGATGCAACAAAAATCATAGAAGGAATCGCTCTATTGTTCAGTGTCCTATTTATTATTGGGATTTCTCGAATCATATATCAAGTGGCATTTCAACCAAAAGGTGTGACGTCGGCAGAGTTTAAAAAGCTCGTACAGAATATAGCAAAACCAAGATTAAATTCTTTAGGATTTATTGGCAATGCTTGGGACTTTTCAAAAGCCGAAAATGGATTGACTTATTGTATCCAATTTGTTCCGAATCGAAATGGTGCTTGGATACAGATTGAACTCATCGTCGTGTCAGATCTTTCTTTAGTATATAGAGGACATGAAATAGAGGTAAGTTATAAAAAATGGCTAGCGCCAAAAAATAAAATAAGACAGGATTGGCGTTATCGAAAAACAGAAAAAAGCAACAGTAAAATAATCGCTGAAATGCTTGAACATATTGAAACAACAGGATTGGATTTCTTTAAAAAAGTCTCTGATTTTCCGAATAGCTTTTTGAATATTGAACCTTCGAATTTTAAAGATCTAAAAACATGGAATGACTTTTATCAAGTTAATTTAAGTTTGGAAAAATGGATTTGGAGTCTAGTCTTATTAAATGAAAGATCTGGGAATTATACAAGAGCATTAGAATTCATTCAACTAGGAATGAAACAATTGAAGGGGAATACAGAAGATTGGGTCATCGAATTTTTAGAAGAAAAGGAAAAGCAATTCAATGTTATTTTATTGGATCAATAAAATTTTCTAGACTACAAACCTCAAATTATATTATTCCGTAACTTCCAATTTGATAAAAGTAAAAATTGGAGGTCGCAAATTGCGTCCTCCAATTTTAGCATATTATATTTACAAAAAATAATTCATGTTATGGCAAAAAAATAATGTACAAGTAATTGTAGTTGAGGAAAAAATATTGAATAAAATCTACTTTATTAGGGGCGAAAAAGTTATGCTAGATAAGGATTTAGCAGAAATGTATGGTGTAGAAACAAGAGCTTTAAATCAATCTATCAAAAGAAATATTAAGCGCTTCCCTAAAGATTTTATGTTTCAGATAAATGAAAAAGAATTTACCAACTTGATGTCACAAAATGTGATATCAAGTTGGGGAGGTGTTAGAAAATTGCCATTTGCTTTTACAGAGCAAGGTGTAGCGATGCTATCTAGTGTGTTGAATAGTGAAATAGCTATTGAAGTAAATATTAGAATCATTAGGGTGTTTACGAAAATGCGAGAGTACGCACTTACGCATAAAGTCATATTATTACATCTTGCTAAACTTGAAAAAGAGACAAAAGGAAATAGCAAAGACATTGAAAATATTTTTATGGTATTAAAGGAACTCATTGAGAATCAACAAAAACCTGTAGAACCTAGAAATTCGATTGGATTCAAAACATCCTCACTAAAGAAATAATAGTAGAAACTAGAATATTAAATCAAGCCTTAGAACGTAATTCTAAACGGCTTCCAATTGATTTTATGTTTCAAATGACTGAAATAGAATTGCAAAATTGGAAATCACAAATTGTGACATCCAATAAAGAGAGGATGGGAATTAGTAAATTGACTTTGTATTTGCAGGGTAAGCTGTTATAATTTTATCTTAGGCGATCTGTATCGCGCACTAACTTTTCATCTTGTCGAATACCCATGACAGCGAGAATCAAAAAGAAGAGTGTAAGCAATGGAACAAAAATGCCCAAATAAATATTCGCGCCTAAAATACCAACCACTAATTTATTGCCTTCCACGCTATTGTTGGCAATGTAGAATTGAAGCACAAGAATACCTATTGTTTCAAGAATTGTTGCCCAAATTAATTTGATTTGCAGCGGTCTATTTTTAAATAAAAAAATAGTGATGATAGATAAGATGCAAGCTAATATGCCTAACATACCAAGTGGTTGGTTTGCTGATGCACTCAAAGGGATTTCGGTGACCGAAGTAGAGTCGACAACTGTTTTCGAATTGATACCAAATGGGAAATAAAAAATTAGAAGGACGCTAATGGCTGCTAATAATAACCAAAGAGTTTGTTTACGTTGTATCATGTATACTTTATAATTTTTGTGCAAGTTATTTATTTTGCATCAAACAACGGAAAAGGATTAAATATAAAATTTAAGGTACGTCAAACTGTATCAATTTTTGAATGACTTTGTTATCCTTTTTGCCCCAAATACGCCATTGCGCAGAGGTTATATTTACTTTACATGGTGCATCTGTATAATTTTTTGTACGCTGTATACTATTCAGCCAATCAATAGTTTCTAATTTATTCTTTTTCTTTTTGTGTAATTCTTTATTCAATGCCGATTTCAATTTTGCATTGTCAATTTGGGCGTATTGCAAACCATTGGCGCTCATAGAAATAAATTTATTCCCTTTCCCAATTAGATTATACCATGGTGTAGAAAATTTGCCAAGATCAGATAACATCAACGATTCACCTCGAAATTCTACAGACAATTTGGTGAAAAATCTTTGCTCTACTTTGAGGTCGGTCAAGCCATCAATTGCCAATTGCATTTCCAAAAACTCACCTTCATCTTTCACATAGGACACGCTGTTAAGCTTGCGTTCATCTTGTGTATTTTGAATCGCATGTGCTTGTAGATTTCTAAATATCACATCGCATTCTTTAAAATTAATCGTGAACCCATTGAAATTTACTTCTGAACTTCCTTCCTGATTTAATTTTTGAGTAGACTTTAAACTGTCTACTTGTACCATCATCTTTCTGATTTGGCTCTCTGAAGATTTTTTATTGGTTGGCGAAATATCTTGTGTTACATTTTTTAAAAATGCAGGATTACTTTCATGAACGATTAATGAAGAATCATCAAACACAATAGGTTTGTTTTGCTTGTTCTTATTATCCGAACAAGAAATCAACAAAAAAAGGGTGAAAATAAAGAGATATTTCATCGGCTGGTAAAGTTAATATAATATCCCTTTTTCAAAAGATAATTCCAAAAAACATTCAAGAAAATTAGGAGTATGTAAAATCAAAAGGCTTATTATGCAAGATAAACGGGCATTGTAGGACTATCCTATTTTGGATAATAAAATGTCTAAAATCAAACTGGCACCAATTAACTTTAAGTTTATTGTATACATTTGCTTTGAAAATTTTACCACATGAAAAAAATATTATTCTTCTTTATTTGTTTAATGGCAGGCTTCATTGCACAGGCCCAAGTTGCAGGCGATACCATAGTCGTACCGACATTTAATTATACCCAGACTTATGGTAGTGGTATTCGAGATACCATGGTTCATTTTCCTGACCAAGCTGGCCTCACTTATGAGAAGATTTATATGCTGTATAATATGCGTTGTAAGAATGGATTGATATCGCCAGGTACATCCGGACAAACCAATATTGGTTGTGGCGAATGGGATTATAGTTGCAATACGTATATCACCGATTCAACCAAAACGGATTCCGTAAAAGCCACACATCCTTCGCATATTATTACTGGATATTCTGGCTCTACATATAATTATACTACACAACCAACCTATACATACAATCAATACCAACAACAAAATGTAATCAATACATCTACCATTTCCGAAACACAAGGCATTGTTGGAACTGGTTCTGCTACAACCAATGCGCCTTTCAATACAACATTAAAATCTTCTAAAACCCAGTATTTATGGACGGCTGCCGAGCTTTTGTCTGCTGGTGTTGTAGCAGGCAATATTTCAAGTATCAAATTAAATATAAGTAATTCTGGAAGCGATGCACAGTTTTTGAAAATAAGAATGAAGCATACTACACAATCTGTTTTAAATGCAAGTCTTCCTGAAACCACAGGTTTTACAGATGTTTATTTTTTAAACACGTCATTCGTGAATGGCATGAATCAATTTAATTTCTACAACAATTTCCCATGGAATGGAACAGATAATATCCTAGTTGAATTTAGTTTTACGAATCCAAATGGCGGAACGGATAATGTGGTGATGAGCGACAATACAACTTCTATCATGGGATTGACAACAGCCGCTAACGATTATCATTTCGAATTTAGTGGCAATAACCATATTGATTTGGGGAATGCTAATTTTGGCAATTTCAGTAATCAAATCACGATTAGTTTTTGGAGTAATGGCAACCCATCTGCATTACCAGCCAACACTTCTGTTTTGTACGCTACCAATGCACAAAATCATCGTCAAGCCAATATTCATTTCCCATGGTCCAATTCAAATATCTATTGGGATTGTGGCTCGGGTGGTGCATATGATAGAATTAATCAATTGGCAACTGTACCGAATTTTGCAGGACAATGGAATCATTGGGCATTCACAAAGAATTCTACTACAGGTATCATGAATATTTATTTGAATGGGGTATTGTGGTTAACAGGAACTGGCAAAACTTTACCTGTCCAAATAACTTCATTTATGCTGGGCGCAGATCCTTCTTTATCTAATCCATACTTCGGAAAAATGGATGAATTTTGTTTATTCGATACCGAACTTGCAGCAGCAACTATTCAATCATGGATGTATAAAACAATTACACCAGCACATCCTAATTATACAAATTTGGTTGCTTATTATCATTTCAATGAAGGTACAGGAACTATGTGCGCCGATGCCACTGCCACGCCTGCTGTAGGAAATGTTGTAGGTAGCCCAGTGTGGCATATGTTTAGAGGAATGGATGTTTTTAAAAACTTTGAAGAAACCAATAATAGACCTATGGTCACTTTTGTGCAAGGTGCGTATACCCAAAATATTACTACTACAACCTTGCGTGATTCTACGCTTAATATTGCACAAACCGTGTATAGTTTTTCGACCAATGGCGTTACTATAAGTCCTATTGATACCAACACTTATTACCTCGCTGGTTATACCTATGTATACGATGGCAATACTGGGTTATTAATTGACTCCGTACTAAACAGTGCTACAGGATCTATTAATATTACGTCTCTCAATTATTATTCTAAAAGTCCTTCTATGTTTCAAATCATGTCATTTGTAACACCGTACGGAATTAATTTAGATTTAAAGCCTACAGGTAAAACATGGACATTTGACGTTACAGATTTTGGTCCTATACTAAAAGGTTGGAAACGAATGACCATGGATGCTGGCGGTCAATGGCAAGAAGATATGGATATCAAATTTGTGTTTATTGTAGGCACACCTCCACGCAATGTTCGAGATATCAATAATCTATGGAAAGTGGAAAGCAATGGATATGGCGCTATATTAAATGATAGCAAATACGAGCCTCGAACAGTCAAAATGGATGCTTCATCCAATTATTATAAAATACGAACTACCATTTCTGGACATGGACAAGAAGGCGAATTTATTCCACGTAATCACCATATCAATGTGAATGGCGGTGCCCCAGAATTTTCATGGTTGGTTGCAAAAGGTTGTGCCGATAATCCTGTTTACCCGCAAGGTGGTACTTGGATTTATGATAGAGCTGGATGGTGCCCTGGTATGGCAACCGATATGCATGAAAGTGATATCACACCATTTGTAACGCCTGGCACAAATGCCATTTTAGATTATAGTGTAGACACTGCTTCTGGCGACTCAAGATATTGGGTGAGCAATCAATTGGTGAATTATGGAGAAGCAAATTTTGTGTTGGATGCTGCCATTACAGACATCAAAAATCCAAGTGTGAAAGTAGAATATGCTCGAACTAATTCAATTTGCAAAAACCCTGTCATCGAGATACAAAATACAGGTTCAACGACATTGACAAGTGCGACTATAGAATATTGGGTTAATAATAATACGCAAAAAGAAATCTTTAATTGGACAGGTAATTTGGGCTTCTTAGAAAAAACAGATGTGACTTTGCCAAGTACAAATGATATGTGGTCGAGCTTGAATGGCCCAACCAACAATACTTTCAGAGCAGAGATAAAAAATCCGAATGGCGGAACAGATGCATACAGTTTCAATAATAAAATGAATAGTCCTTTCAATATCTCGAATGTTGTTCCTGCTGATTTTGTAATGTGGTTTAAATCTAATTTGTTCGCTTTAGAAACAAAATATGAAATCATCGATCAAAATGGAACACAAGTATTTATTCGCGATAATATGACCAATAATACTTTATACAAGGATACCTTTCATTTACAAAATGGTTGTTACTCTTTAATTATTTCAGATAGTGATGAAGATGGAATTAATTTTTGGGCTAATAATGATGGCGTAGGTTATGCCCGTTTACGCAAATTAGATAATACCAATATTATTATATTTCAACCCGACTTTGGCAAATCACTCATCTATAATTTTACTGTAGATTTTCCATTGTCTTATGATGATGTGACCAACTATACTGAAATAAATTTATATCCAAATCCTGCCACCAAACAATTTTTTGTAACTGGGAAAAATATCCAATCGAACACCCTAAAAGTAATCGACAATCTTGGTCGTGAAATAAAAATTCCATCCAAAAAATTCGAGGATAAAATCGAATTTGATGCGGCTACCTTGGCGACAGGTATGTATTATGTAGTGATTACAAACGCAAATGGAAAAACACAAACGAAGAAAGTAGTGATTGAGAAATAAGAAAGGAATTTGGGAATGGTGGGATTTAGTAGAATTCGTTTCTTCGCAGGTTGTCTAATATTTTAAATATATTCTGAATAAAAAATATTTTAATACCCATTCGCCTTTAACTAATTCAAAATGATTAATGTAAAGACAATGAAATCCATAATATTATCGCTTGTTCTTCTTGTGTCAACAAGCTCCTTTGCACAAACGGTGAAAATTCTTTTTGATGCTACCAAAGCCGAAATGGCTGGCAATGCCGATTGGCTGATTGATGCAGACGTAAATGATTTAGGAGTAAATGCAAATGGAAAAATGATTTCTGGCATTGGAGACGAATCTAATCCGCAGGGTATTCCAACACCTGCACAATCCAATATCACAGCAAGTACTACGGAAACTTTTTGGACAGGTGCATTAAGTGCGTGGGCAGTTGACTGTGCTAAGCAAAACTATATTGTAGAAACTTTGCCTTACAATGACAGCATTACATATGGAAACAATAGCCATCTAAAAGACTTAAAGCACTACAATATTTTTGTTGTTTGTGAACCCAATATTTTATTTACTACTGCAGAGAAAAATGCGATCGTAAAATTTGTACAAGATGGTGGACGATTATTTATTATTTCCGATCATGATGTGAGTGATAGAAATGGAGATGGCTATGATTCTCCTACTATTTGGAATGATTTATTTACAACCAATACGATTCACGCAAATCCATTTGGTATCACTTTTGATTTGCAAAATTATTCGCAAACAACATCCAATGTGGCTTCACTCCCAAGCGATTCTTGTTTACATGGCTCATTTGGTAATGTAACAAAATTGCAAATTTTAGGTGGCACTACCATGACTTTAAATACGGCAAACAACAATACCGTTACTGGTCTTATTTACAAAACGGGCGCAACGACTACAAGCAATACAAATGTGTTTTTTGCTAGAGCATATTATGGTTTAGGTAAAGTATGCGCCCTCGGTGACAGCTCGCCACCAGACGATGGTACTGGTGATGCAAATGATGTTTTATACAATGGATATACTGGTGATGCAAGTGGGCAACATCAATGGTTACTCATGAATGCAATGGCTTGGTTAGCCCATGGTGCAATGCCTTTGCAAGTGAATACGGTAAGCAGTTTTCAACATGAAATTCGTGTATCACCAAATCCATCTTCCATTGCTTGGTTAGTCGAAATGA
Organism: Bacteroidota bacterium; assembly: GCA_947476825.1. Lineage (GTDB taxonomy): Bacteria > Bacteroidota > Bacteroidia > Chitinophagales > Chitinophagaceae > OLB11. The sequence continues at coordinate 11,486 of CANJRV010000088.1, forward strand.
ATGCGCAAAAAGAAAGTACAAGCATAGAACTGTATGATGTCCATGGCAAATTGCTGCACACAAAAATTATAGCTGCCAATACACCGATTCAATATGCAGTGTCAAACCGCCAATTAAAAAGCGGGAACTACTTTTTGAAAATAACTTCAGGTCAAAAGTCTAGTACGATGAAGGTTGTAAAATGGTAATACGTTTGATTTAGTAATCTTGCAAGCGAGCCCATCTTTTTCTTGCCATTGTCATTTTTAGAGAAGAAAAATTTGGGCGGCAGACACGCTTTCCGTTACAATCTTTTTGCTGCAAAGCCAGCAAAAAGGATTTCCACTGCAATCGTTGCCGCAGTGCACGCAACCTATTCAGTGCCTTTACAACAAGTATAACCCACCTCTGAAATTAAACATGTCTTCGCTTATAAACTTCTAAAGCGTTATATAATTATACATGGTTTGATTTCTTGTTAGAATAAGTATATTTGAGATTCTATTTATTTAAAAAAAATAATTTCATGTTCCCATCTGATTTAGAAATAGCGCAAAATGCAAGCATTCAACACATCAAAATAATTGCCAAAAAAATAGACATCACAGAAGATGATTTGCAATATTATGGCAAGTATAAATCCAAACTTCCGCTCGATTTAATTGATGAAGAAAAAATTAAAAACGCCAAATTGATTTTGGTATCTGCTATTAATCCTACGCCAGCCGGAGAAGGTAAAACCACCGTGTCCATTGGTCTCAATGAAGGTTTGAATAAAATAGGGAAGAAAGCAATTGTTGTTTTGCGTGAGCCATCTCTGGGTCCAGTATTCGGTATCAAAGGTGGTGCAGCCGGTGGCGGTTATTCGCAAGTGATTCCAATGGAAGATATCAATCTTCATTTTACAGGCGACTTTTCTGCCATTGAAAAATCAAACAATTTATTAGCTGCATTGATCGACAATAATCTACAAAACAAACAACATAGTTTGAATATAGATCCACGTACCATAAAATGGAAACGTGTGATGGACATGAATGATAGAGCATTGCGTCATATTATTATTGGGATCGGTGGCACAGCAAATGGTATTCCGCGTGAAGACGGATTCAATATTACACCGGCATCTGAAGTGATGGCAATCCTTTGTATGTGTAAAGACATAGACGATTTAAAAACACGATTAGGCAATATTTTCATTGGTTTTACTTACGATAAAAAACCAATTTATGCACGCGATTTAAAAGCAGAAGGTGCAATGGCACTATTATTAAAGGATGCGATTAAACCAAATTTAGTTCAAACTTTAGAAGGCAATCCCGCTATTTTACATGGCGGTCCTTTTGCGAATATTGCCCAAGGAACCAATACTATACTTGCCACAAAGATGGGATTGTCATTGGGTGATTACGTTGTTACGGAGGCCGGTTTTGGTGCCGACCTCGGTGCAGAAAAATTCATGAATATCAAATGTGGTTATGCTGGTCTAGCACCGCACGCCATTGTATTAGTAGCAACCATTCGTGCACTTCGCCATCATGGTGGTGCAAAAAAAGATGAGTACAATACACCAAGTATGGATAGGGTAATCAAGGGTTTCCAGAACTTAGAAAAGCATATGGAGAATTGCAAAAAGTTTGGCATTACACCTGTTGTTGCCATCAATCATTTCCCAACCGATAGTGCGGAAGAAATAGAATACGTACAAACCCATTGCGCGAAACTTGGCGTTAAGGCCGTCGTGAGTTATGGCTTCGCACAAGGTGGAGAAGGTACTAAAGAATTAGCGCAAGCAGTAGTGGATGTAATAGATAGTGGCGCTAATCATTTCAAACCATTATATGATTGGTCCTTATCTGTAGAAGATAAAATTAATAAAATTGCGACAGAGATTTATGGTGCGGATGGTGTTGAATATTCTTCCCTTGCACGAACACAATTAAAAATGATTAAGGAATTGGGTTACGATAAATTGCCAATTTGTATGGCAAAAACACAAAAATCTTTATCCGATAAAGAAACAGTAATCGGTCGACCAAAGGGCTTTATTGTGAATGTGCGAGAATTTGAATTTGCTGCTGGTGCTGGCTTCATCATTCCTATACTAGGCGACATGATGCGTATGCCTGGATTGCCTGCTATGCCTGCATCAGAGCATATGGATATAGATAATAATGGGAAGATAAGTGG
>CANJRV010000089.1 GCA_947476825.1 Bacteroidota bacterium
GACTTATATTGTTTTGGCAATTGTTGATAAGCATTGGAAATATTTTCAAGTACTTTATGATTATCTACAGGGTTGAACTTCTTGAATTTATCTATGGCTTTTTTTAAATCATCAATGCCAATAGGTTTCAATAAATAATCTACGCTATTAACGTCGAATGCTTTGATGGCATATTCGCTATAGGCCGTAGTAAAAATAATAGGCGTATCGATGCTTACACGTGAAAAGATATCAAAGCTAATTCCGTCAGCAAGATGAATGTCTAAAAAGATGAGATCGTCTTTATGTCCTTCTTGAAAGTATTGTGCACTTTTTTTTACAGAATCTAATATCGCTGTTATCTCTATTTGGCTATCTATTTTTTGCAATAGTCTGCTCAATAATTCAGCCGATAATTTTTCATCTTCAATAATAACTACTTTCATGATTTCGATAATAAAGGTATACGAACAATAAATTCTTTTTCATTTTGAATGACCTCCATTGGCCTATCCGTAAAATAACGATAACGCGCGCGAATATTTTGTAAGCCCGACTTAGAACTAGGTTCTACTTGGGTTCTGGGCTTAAAATTATTTTTTACTTCTAATTGATTGTCATGCGTAGAAATTGAAATGCTGAGTGGGAATTCCATGGATATTTCATTGTGCTTAATCGCATTTTCGATGAGCATTTGAACAGACATTGGAGGGATCATGTAAGATAAATATTTATCATCCAATTGAACAGTAAAATGGATACTGTTATCAAATCTTATTTGAATGAGATAAATATAGGAATCGATAAATTTGAATTCATCTTTCAATCTCACTAATTCGTTGGTTCTATTGTCTAAAAGATAGCGATAAACTTTAGACAATTGGCCAATATACTCAACAGCCTTATCTTGATTTTGATACACAAGAGACGATAAGACACTTAGGTTATTAAATAAAAAATGCGGGTTAATTTGATCTTTGAGATTTTGCAATTGGGCTTGTGCACTTTCTGTTTTATATTTTTCGACTTCAATTAAGGAAGCCTTCCAGCCTTTTAATAATTGACCGCCAATTTCAAAACTTAAGATAACAACGGTAATCATTAATCCCAATAGGAAGCAGCTGAGCATTAATGATTCATGTTTTGCATCTAGCCCACAAACGAATGTATTGAACAGGAGCATGTGCAAATACAAGGTAGTGGAACTATAAAATAAGGCTATAGACAGCTGAGCTAAAATACGTTGCTTTGTTTTGTGGACCCATGGATATTTGGTATTCATCCAATTGTCTATCCATAAATTGCCTTCCCAAACAAATATGGTAATGACAATTGAGGCAATAAAATCATAAATTCTTGCATGGTTTTGTATACCTGCGTATATCGTTAATTTGAGTAGGATTGAAATGGCAATACCTACTAAAACCATGTACAAAAATCTTTTCTTGTTCTTTAACACGATTTAAAATTACAATTAGAATTGAACTTTGTACACAAAGTTTGGAAAGAGTCCGATTTGGTAGGCAGTATTTATCGATTTTGTAACTGTATTGTATCGTTGAGCAAATACATTTTTATTATTTGTTACATTTTGAATATCAAAGAATAGGGATTGAGATAGTTTTCTTTTTTTGCTATTTACTACAAAACCAGCTTTGATATCGAGTCTGAAAAAGTCTGCATTTTTTTCAGAAAAAGCATATGCATCTCCTTTGAGTACTTGTTCGTGGCTTGCTAATGATGCGGCTAAATCAACTGGTGTAAAATAACGACCACCAGCTTGAGTCATTTTTGCATCCACCGTAAATGAGTTTCTTTTTGCTTTCCCAAGTTTAATTTCTTTACCTAATAAAACATTGTACACATATCTTCCATTGAATGCCGTGTTTCTTTCTATGTCATCACTGCCTTTGTATTTTGATTCATAAATAGAACCTGTAAGCAAGCCGTAATAGCCTTTGCTAAAAAATTTTTCAATCGTTAATTCAGCACCATAATTTGTTCCTTTTCCTGTGTTTTCTAGGTATCCTACATCATTCGGATTAAAGCTGGAACCAGTGTTCAGCATAGAGAAACTACTAGGCGTGCTTGTAACTGGAATGTTGAAGAGATATTGATAATATACTTCTGTTTTTAAACGCCAATCTTTCGAAGGTAATACCTCATAACCTAAAGCAAAATGGTGGCTACGTGTGAAATTTAAATCTCGGTTACTTTGATCGTAACTGCCATCTGTTTTTAGTGCGCGATAAAAGTAGACATCTGTTGGTTGCATTTGACTATGTAAACCATAGCCAGCACTGAAGGTACTCTTAGCAGTTGCGGCATATTTTAAACCAACTCTTGGCTCAATGGATTTGGAATTGTTCAGCGTAAGTAATTGGCTATGTAATCCAATGTTTAAGGTTAGCTTATCGGAGAAATTGTATTTTGCGTGTACAAAAGCTTGTGCCAGCGTGGTGTAATCATTAAAATCCCAAATTTGTTTCCAAGCTGGATTTATTTCTCTGGTTCTGAAAAACAAGTTTAGATTCATCAACTCTGCTTGTACACCCGCTTTTACAAATAGCTTCGAATTTATTTTTGAATTATACGTAGAACTGAAGTTGTAAATGATTCGTGTTGTTTTGTTTTCAAGATGTCGTTCAGGATTGGTATTGTTTGCAGAAATAGTATCCTCGTTATAATTAGATGCCGCATAGGTTCCACCGATAATTGTATTCAAATAGGATTTGTCATTTAGTTTCAAGAAATGTTTCATACCAACCAGTCCTAAATCGCTGGTGAAATAACTATCTTTTGTTGGGTCTGCAAATAAATCGCCATCATCTACTTTGTCGTGTTTGAATTCAATTTTGCTAGTACCGCCTAATCCAAATAATGAAAAGCGTCCAAATTTTGACGTGCCACTGGTGATTTTAAAAGAGAGATCTTGGTAAAAAGGAGTTGCTGCTGTGCCAATAGAAATACCCATGGCTTGCGCAAAGCCGGTGAATGAATATCTATATGCCAATAAGTAGGAAGATCCTTTTTCTTTATTGATTGGGCCTTCTGTCATTGCTTCTAAACCAGTAAGTGCACCGAATTGAATGGTATGTTCGCGCTTATCAGAATTTCCTTTTCGAAAACCTAAATCAAAAACACCTGCGTTGGCATTTCCATATTCGGATGGAAAGGCAGAGGTGAAAAAGTCGGAGCTTTTCAACATATTCGTATTGAGGGCACTCACAGGACCGCCAGTAGTACCAACAGTTGCAAAGTGATTTGGATTTGGAATATTCATTCCTTCAATTCTCCACAAAACCCCAGTTGGTGAATTGCCTCTGATGACGATATCATTACGTGAATCATCGGGTGTGCTCACGCCAGCAAAATTAGCTGCTAATCGTGCAGGGTCAGAGCGGCCACCAGCATATCGATTGACTTCTTCCATAGAAAATGATCGGGCACTGACGGATGTCAAATCGTTGAGCACTTTATGCTTGGTATTGCTTTTTATGACTGCGTTACGCAAATTTCTTACATTTTCTTCCATGGCAATATCCAACACCACTTCTTTTCCGGAAGTGACCACCACATTTGGAATCGTCACTTCTTTGTAGCCAATATAAGTTACCTGGATATCATATCGACCTGGCAACACATTGGCAATCGCATATTTGCCATTGGCATTCGTAGTACTTCCTAAAAGAGGATTGCTGCGGAGTAAGGTAACTGTGGCGCCGATAATTGTAGATTGGGATTGCTTGTCTATAACCGTGCCTTTTATGGTTTGTGTATTGTTTTGTGCTTTACCCAGCATGACACTGATGAGGAATGCGAATAGTAAGAAGAATTTTTTTTCCATTTTTTATATTTTGATGCAATAGTAGTTTTCAACTTTGTAAGTAAATTCATCAACATGGTTGAGTTGTTGAATTCATGCTTTGAGTTGTATGTTGTGAGTGTTATTTTCATGTACAAGTTTTTTAGGATGATGAAATGATTGCGTTTTTTTATATGTTAACGCAGCGTATCTCGAACTTTAGATAAAAGCAATTTTTAATCGCATACAAATACATTGCAAATCTGCTATTATTTTTATATCGAAATACCCTGCGGAATATATCGAAGACCGTTAAATCATGTCATCCCTACGGGATTTTGCTTTCGATTTATAATATGATTTCTATAATCATGTCATCCCTACGGGATTTTGATGTTCATTGAATTGGCTGGCGCAAGAATGGCTTGGGCTATTCAAGATGTTAGCGCAGCGCATCTCGAATTGTAGACAGAAAGCGATTTTTAATCGTGGGTAAGTATAAATCTCAATTGGTTGGTGTGTCACCAAGCAACTTAATTTCGGTTGATGGGACACCAACCGATAGGGTGTGAATCGCAAACAAGTAGATTGAAAATCTGCCATTATCATTACTTCGACATGCCCTGCAGAACATGTCGAAGAGCGTTTATCAATTTAATTTTCTTCATAATAATAAGAGTAATCAATGCCTTTCATATACATTTCTCGGCTATTAATATCGCTGGTAATTGCTGTTTTAAGTTGTGCGTGTAAAACGCTACTATCTACCGAGCTAATAATCATTGCATTCATGTAATTGGTTTTGCTTATTCGACTCCAATCCACACATTTCTTTAGTTGTTTTTTTAGTATTAAATCAAGCCAGATTCGGGTACTTCTGCCATTACCTTCCATAAATGGATGGGCTTTGTTCATAGCTACATATTTTTCTACAATTTCATCCAAATTAGTTTCGGGCATATTGTCTATTTCTATCAAAGTGCTATATAAATATTGTACATTCTCAAATCTATATCCACCTTTGGCAATATTTTTGGTTCTTATTTGCCCTGCAAAATCATATAATCCGCCAAAAATATAGGCATGTATTTGTTGTAAACCTTTGGTTGTGCCTACTTCTATGTTATCTACAAAACTGGTTTCAAATAAGGCATACGCCTTGGTTTTACTTTTACCATCTATGCTTTCTGGGCTATAAGTAAACCATTCTATAAATCGGTTGGCTATTGTTCCTGGAAATGTTTTTCCTAATGCAATAATGCCCTCATAATCCAACATATCAGCAAATCGCAATTTCCTATCGGGTGCTAGAAATTTCAACTGGGTAGTGGCACTAACCACTTGACTATTTTCTTTTTTAAGTTTTGCTTTGAGGTATTTCCAATAGTTTCGATTTTTATTATAGTCGTCTTGGTTTCGCAATACAGCTATGATATCTAATACCGAAAACCACCATTTGCTGTTTTCATCGTCCCAAATAGCACGTACTTCTCTATCATCAAAAAAACGTATGGAAACCTTGTTCATTGTTGCTAGAGGTAAGTTGTTAGTGGTTTTTAAAGGACGTTGAAAATATTGCTTTGGATCTTGGGTTTGGCGAATCTTTTTTATCTATGGTTCGAAATGCCGCATAGCCGAACATGTCAAACAGCGTGCATCTTCATTGGTAGTGTTAGCCCATTCTTTGGAGAAGTTTAAGGCCCTACTTTTTATCTCTTTCCAACTTAATGCCATGAATAATTTGTTAGGACGCTAAGATAAGTTTAAAATGGATATTTTGTAATTCTAAACCGCAGTGTGCCTCATGGGCTTTATTCTCGCATAGAGAGTTTTGATTGAGGACACACCGCGGATAAAGAAAGATAAGATTCATTCAATTACTCTATAATTATTTTCTTTGTTTGAAAACCGCATCGTAAATAATAAACTCCCTTTGAATAATTGGAAACATCTATTTCATTTTTATTAGTAGTAAATATTAATTGCCCTACTGAATTAAATAATTCCTTTTTGGAATTTGGAATTTGGTATTTGATTTGGAATTTGGTATTTGTTGGATTTGGATAAACCTCCAATTCTTCTTGTGTACGACTTATAATATTTACTCCTAGTGGCGGACATACTGCTATAGCGCCTAAATTAAAATCAGGCATGTTGGAAGGTGCAGTAGTGCCATACCCTGAGGTATCGCATCGTAAACATCTTGCACAAAAACCACAGGCTAATCCCTTTAAATCTGGATGGTCTATCACACTATTGGCAATACCTGAGCCGCCAAATTTACCAATATATATTCTTCCATCGAGGCCCTTATATAATTGTCCATATTTTGCAAATTGAGATAAAATAGTATCTGCACCTTTTTTAATTTTACTCCAGGCAAGCAAACTATCTGGTTCATTGTACTCCAATTGATAAATATGAAAATCTTGTGCTATATAAATAAATTTATCATTCGGGGAAAAGCAAACACCTATTGCGCTACTGTCTAAAATCCAAACGGGATGTGTTGTTGAATCTACAGGGATATTGAATTCTCTTGGATTTGAAAATACACCATAACAACGGTCAAAATCGGCAACAAATAATTTAGGTCTATCTCCTTGTAAATAAGCATACTTACTGCCATCTGTGCTGAAGCAACTTTGACCAACGAGGTCAAAATACCCAAAATGAGGAGAGCTAAAGCCCTGCACATTTTTTAATATTACCGTGTCGGCGGTTACTAAAAACACATACATCATATTGGTATCTGCCGCCTGTTTAACCAGCCACCAGTCATATCCATTGGCATGTCTGCAAGCCATCATACCTACCTTACTCATTTTTACATTTGTAAGTGCTGGTATATTTTTTTGTACCACCTTACCAGCCCCCCCATTGGCATTCATATCAACTACATGATATTGCAATAAATCGTAAGGAACCGCACCGCCACCACCTCCATTGGTAACATAAAATGTATATGCGCTATCGCTTATTGTAGGTGTAAATAAATAATATAATCCATTGCTTCCTTTAGGAAGTATTAATGAACCTTGGGTTACTCCGGATATTGGGAACACATTATGTGCATAGATTTTTTGAGGAACTAGGCTATCCCCATTTTCAATAATATTACCCAAAGTATCATAAAGCACATAGCCATTACTCAACATCAAGAGTTTACTGGTTGAACTATCACAAATATTGCTGCTTCCTTTCGAAAAAATTATATAAGGAGGGTTATTTGAATAAAGTTGCCCTGTTATGGGTCTGCTTGTATCACCAGCAAAGCGAGCAAAGACACCTCCACCTCCCCAAATAAATGTATAAGCACTTTTGTTTTGTGCGACTACTGAGTAAGTTAATATGGTTAGTAAGATTATTATTGTGCTTTTCATTATTTAAGAATATTTAGTTTGCCTATAAATGATTCAGTGTCCAAGATAATTTTATAGCTGTACACTCCATTTGCGATGTCAGGAAGTGTAATTTTTTCCGAAGGTTGTCTTCCATTTAAACTGGCTCTCATAATCACATTGCCTAAAATATCGAAGAGAATAAAAACTCCCTTTGCCATATGAGCATATTTAATGCTTATATAATCATTAGTTGGGTTAGGATAAACCACAAGTGTATTTAAAGAGTTTGAATCAGGCATTGGATTCTGTTGTTCATTGCTTTTTATTAATTGTGCCAAGATAGCCCCTTTTTGATTTGCTTTTGCTTCATATAAACTATCTATATTCACATTGTTTGCCATTTTCCCTTGTCCATATGCAGCTAAACAATTCACCCTATCATTATACTGTTGAATTGGATTAAACACAGACCACAATGTCCTTGCTTTATACACAGCAGTCCCCCCCACAAAGGGGCAGGTATTTGCAATAATTTGCAATTGCATTCTGTCCGCTTCAACAATACTATCTGCACCTTTAACTCCCAAATTAATTGCAATCTTATTGACTACATATTCGTATTCATCTTGTAAGCCATCAATTGCTATTCCTTCGTTTGCATCAATCGCATCATTATATCGTTGTAAATAATCATCATAAGAACCTTTAAAATCAAACACCTGTGCAAGCGCAGCATCTGCATCATTTAGTCTGCCAATATTGGTGTTCTGGTAATTGTTATAAAAGTTGTTTAGTATAAAATTACTATTTCTTAATACACTATCTCTGTCTAGTAAATCAAACAAGTATCTTATATTTAACCATCTTCCTGTTTCAAAATAATCAATATAGGTTTCTTCTTGATTGGCAATTAATTCTGCATTTGCCTCGTCAACCGAAGCCCAGTCAACAATATCTTCATCTACAGGATAATCACCAGGCACCGTACCAAACACAAATGAGGTATTGGGACACGTTGTATCTGCATAATTGAAAGCAATATTTTGAACCTCATACTCTTTATTTGTTGATGGTGCTCCACTTTCACTTTGCGTCAAAAAAGCAGAAGATGTAAAGATGAAATCAGGTATTGTAGTATCACTTTCCCTCCAAACTTTAAATAATCCGTTCTGTAACCATGTTGAATCTGTAGTATTATAAATAAAGTCGTTTCCGTTTTCTATAGTACTACCGCCGATTTGTCCAAATGTTCCAGACTGTGCACTGCCATTGTCCAATGTGTAAATGGGGTTGCGATTAAACTTAAATTTGTTGTTTGTTATTCCTATTGAATCAGTGCTATTATTTCCAAAGGCATATAAGCCTTGCTTAGTATAGCTTATAAAATTGCAACTAACTTTATAATCGTGGCTGGTCTCAAAATACAAACCCTTGCTATAGGTCGCATCATATAAAGTGGGGTCATGAATCCCATCTACAAAATTCTTATCGTAAACTGTACCTTGGCAATTACTACTGAATATACCATATAAACTTGGGTCATCTGAAACACAACAGTTGGTTGTGCTAGTTGAAAAATGAATAGCATTATTACCAATATATTGGCTTGCACTTCCTGTCAGGTTTGCAATCCCTTTCCCTGTGGCGGTCGGCAAGGTCAATGTATTATTTGTTACTATAAATGTATCAGCCGAAGAATATGCATTTGAAAAATGTTTCAAATCAATTGCAATTGGCGGATTCAAAAATAAGTTCGGGCTGCCTGATAGAGTTACTGTCGACCCACCGTTTGTAAGTATCGTGTTGTTTTGTATTTTATATTTCTTATAATTTCCAACAAACTGTATTCCTATAAAAGCATTTTCGATTTTGTTGTTATATACTTTACAATCCTTGCTCATTAGGTTATTATTCATAATTCCAAAGTTGCAATTCTTTAAATACAATGAGCTATCAATCAAATTATTGTTGATACTAACAATAGCCTTATAACAACTATCAAAAAGTACTAAGGAGGAAATTGTTGGTTTGGTAAAACTCACTGTAGTATGGGCATCAAAGCCTGGTGCATGACTATAATCAATATACACTCCAGTTCCTTTCAAGCTACTGTAAGCATCAGGAATATTTTGTGTGGAATCACTCTGAATGTATTCAAATTTATTATTGAAAATACCAATCTGGTTGCTACTATCATTAATTACGGTGTTGATATTACTATCGCAAAAAATATTGATTCCTGTATACAAGTTAGAAAATTTATTACCTAATGAAGTATCACCATCTTGTCCAATATGTAGATAATTGCTATTGAATATTCTAATGCCGGTTTCTCCTTTGCTCGTTCCTGAGAATGTAATAAAATTGGTATCACTTTTAAATACATTACTCCATATCATACCATTATAATTTAGGTCGCTCATATTCTTAAACGAAATGGAATTTGTAGCGTTATTCAAATAAGTACTATTCCTTGCTTGCAAAAAAGCATTGTTCATAATTTGTACGCCACTACTCATGTCCTGTATTTGGCTGGAATTATTTACTATCACTATTCGGTCTTTTCCATCTGCCTTAATGCCATCCCAATATTTATTACAACCCCTTAGTTTGCTTTTGTTGACTACCATCGCATAATTACTGTCTACAATAAATTGCGTATTCGCTGTCAAAAAAACATGGTCATTATTGTAAATATAAAGCGTTGTATCTACATGTATATTTCCACTTAAAACAATGACAGATGAAGGTGCTACGCCATCTGAAAATATAGAGCTGATGCTACTATCCGGTGGATACCATTGTGCTGTACTATCGGCAATACTGCAAGTATCACAACGTCCAATATATAAAGAAAGTGTAACGCCACCTGATGTGAGCGTATAGGTTCCTGCTTTGTTTACGCTGAATGTTTTAGTGCCGCTATTATAACTGACTGTAGCACCAGAAGGAGCAGTATAACTTGGTTGTGAACAAGCATTTGTACTGAATTTCGCATCGCTTCCTGCTACACAACCTTTTATTATTTTGTATTGAAAAGTGGTATCGATATTAATATTAAAAGGTTCAACACAACCATTCGAATCTTTTACTTTCAATGTATGATTGCCTGTAGCAATACTTGCAAAACTTGTGTCAGTTGTATATACCCCATCAAGGGTATCGCTGTAAGGTGCTAAACCACCAACTATTTTAAAATTAAATGCCGCAGTTCCTGCACCAAAACAAGAGACTGTTTTATTGTATAAGACGGATATAGAGTTACTGGATATTATATTTGTAAATAAAGGACCACAAACGTTTGAGGTAGTATATGAATTTCCGCCCTGTACACAAAGTGGAGTATCTACAGTAGCCACCCAAGGAAATATATAAATTTCATTTGTTGCTCCACTGCCATAGCCTTGACCATTGCACCACAAAGGCGAGGTTGTGGTTTGATTTGTATTACAATTTTTATCTACAAAATATAAGCCACTTGAAGTACCTGTAATATGATTAATAGAACCATTTATACCATAACTTAAAGCATGTTGAATCACTTGTCCATCCACACGAAATTTTCCAAAATTACGCATAGAGCCACCTTGTGAAATATGAAACCCTGATTTATTGCCAATATGAGTAATCACATCACCATTAATAGCTAATAAGGCTTTGTCCTTAATTGCATATTGAGCATAACCTTGTGTGCTATCCATTTTTTCGCCAACCTTAAAGGTAGGAATTGTAATGCTGCCATTGCCTTTTATTAGATGCTCTACCTGTCCTTCAAACGTCAATGTATTGGGCATACAAGCATAATTATTTCCTTCCAATTGTGCATCGACTGTTATCAATACATGATATGAATTAACACTATTCAATATATTCTTAAACACGTTATTTCCCTTAAATCGCACGCCAAACAATTTACTTTGTTCATCTATTGGGAACCCTTCATTGTTGTAAATAAATGTGTTGTTATCCATTACTGTCCACTTCGACTTATCTGCAGCGTCACTATTAATAAATATTAATTCTCTATTAGGGTCATTCACCTTAAATGTGCAATTTTGAAAGAGGGTTCGGTAGTAGCCATCCATTTGCAACAGTTTAGTACTGTCTGGCCAATAATGAGACACTGCGTTTGTATCAATGTAAGGTTTGTCTTCAAAGTCACATTTGTTGTAAATCGTTTTATTGCTATCTTGAACTACCTGTCCACTGCCTGTTACGGTGCAGTATATATGGCAACTATCAAACTTAAATTTTTCACCTTTAATATAAATGCCTGATCTGTCAGGTTCATAAAACGTGCAATCAGAAAAGTGCATATCGTGTGTAGCGGTAACAGCCAATGAATCACCTGCATCATTTGCTACAGCAAATCCTGTATTATTTTCAAACACACACCGAACAAAACTACCATTCGTCATTACGCCAGAATTCTCAGATTCAATATCAATACCTGAGGCAGGCTGTGAGGCATGTAGGTAATTTCTATATAAATTAAATGCTTTTCCTGAATTCGAAAAATGACTTCCTGTACTTTTAATTGCATTGCCACCATCCCAAGATAATCCTTGTCTTCCATTATACTCCATCACGCAAGTATCTATGCTTACATCATTTGTCAATCCACCAGCTACTTGAAAGCCATCCAAACCCATTGAATGAGACCTGCATTGCCTGATCATGGAATTTGTGCAGTTGAAATAATATACCCCTGAATATGGTATCTGAATACCCCCATCACCATATACACCCCCCAATATTGCATGCTCACTATTGCCATCTAAATCTAATTTTTCTACCAGCATATGATTGCAATATTCGGCTTCAATGAAACAACCTGCATAACCTTGAATCGCTACTCCACTTACATGTCGCCAGGGATGCATAGGTGTAACTGAATCTAATGGCATAATATATCCAGAATTATTTGTATAACTATCGGTAACCAAAGTCCAAGTTCCAGTAGGCCAGTCGGCAGTATCATTTGAGGTGGTATTATACGTTTCCAATAACCCATTCACATAGCCACTTGCTACAAAATAATAAATTGTTTGGCTAGTATCTAGCCACGAGCCATAATAAATGCTATCGGCAAATTTCAAATATGCAGTATTGCTGGCATTTGCGCTCGTTACTATTATTTGGTTAATAAAGTTACTTGTATCACCCTTAAAGAGCATACTATTTTTGCTTGCTTTAAAATAACCATCTAGACCTGCTTGTTGCTTGCACACTATCATAGGATTAGTGGCGCTTGGCGCATCAATTTCTATTTTGTATGAAACGCCTGTGAGTGAATTTTGTGAATCATCTCCATTGACTATAGAGGCTAGATTATTAAATATAGGTGTCCAATTACTTACAGTACCCATAATGCTATCATCAAATGTTATTTTACTAGCAGGCGCAAGCACATACCCTGGTACTAATGAAATTCCAGTAGTATCTAATAATGAATTCCCTCCTGTCTTTTCAAGAGTTACTTTTCGGGAATAAGCATTATTACTCAAACTCATGACAAGTAAGATTAGGACTAATAATTTTGGCAATAATTTAAAAGAATTCACCAAGGTTAATTTTATAGTCATGGCATTATATTTTTAATAGTTAAGAAACATATTATTCTCATACTGTATTCTTAGCGAAATCGAAGTGTGTCACGCTGAGCTTAGTCGAAGTTGCTACTCTGAACGAAGTCGAAGAGTGCTGATTCGTGTAGCATGAGCTTCTTACAAATACTCGGCATAGAGGTACTCGATTTCCTTGTTTAAATTTTAGAAAGCATCAAGTTTTCCATTTTAAGCAATTTATATTCAAACGCAAATCAATATATTTTAAGAGCTTTATTTTTAAATTCCTCAACAAAGAAATATCATTATCCCATCATTCAATCCTCTATAAAAACGGCGCAAAATAATCATGCGCATCATAACATTTTTCGGTGAATGTGGTATAGTCTTCATTACCTAATTCGAATTGCCAAACCACTTTTGCATTGTCGCTAAATACAATGGCGAATTCGACATCGGTCAATAAACGCAACTTGTCGAGTAATACTTTTGCGTAAATAGAACCCGACGCACCCGTGATAGCTATAGCGATTTTTTTCATTTA
>CANJRV010000090.1 GCA_947476825.1 Bacteroidota bacterium
CCTAATTCGAATTGCCAAACCACTTTTGCATTGTCGCTAAATACAATGGCGAATTCGACATCGGTCAATAAACGCAACTTGTCGAGTAATACTTTTGCGTAAATAGAACCCGACGCACCCGTGATAGCTATAGCGATTTTTTTCATTTACAAATTTCTAAGTATTATTGCAGAGATTATTTAAAGTCTTCAAAAGTACAACGACTTCATTCAATAAAACATATCGTAACATGAAATATTCTATTTGTCTTTTCGCCTTATTATTTTTCTCTGCTCCTTTGTTTAGCCAAACCAAAAAAGAAGCCGCGAATACAAAATCAATTCAATGGTTGACTGTGGAAGAAGTGCAAGCAAAAATGAAAAAAGAACCTCGTCATGTATATGTAGATGTGTATACAGATTGGTGCTATTGGTGTAAGGTGATGGAGAACAAAACATTTAGTAATGCGCAAGTCATCGAATTTATGAATGCCAATTTTTATTGTATCCACTTTAATGCGGAACGAAAAGATACTGTACTTTTTAATGGTAAAAAATATAGTATTCTAGAAGGTTCAAATATCAATGAACTTGCTGCAGATTGGATGAATAATCAAATGAGTTATCCTACTAGTATTTTATTTGATCCTAATTTTACCAACAAACAACCAATTCCTGGATACCTTGATATTCCTACGTTTGAGATGATTATTAAGTATATTGCTGGGAATAAACAAAAGAGTATTCCTTTTGAAAAATGGAAGAGTGAATTTAAAGGAGAATGGGGGAAATAGAAATATAGTCATTTGCCTGTTGGAAAGAATGCATTGTCATTTGTACTTCGGCTGCGCTCAGTACAAGTTTCTTTGATTTTAAGATTTGTTTGATTTATTACTCTATAATCACTTTCTTGCTCATTCCATCACAACGAAGATAATACATCCCTTTTGCAAACCTACTCACATCTATTTCATTTTCTTTAGTTGTAAGTATTAATTGACCTACTGAATTATATAACTCTTTCTTACTTTGGTATTTGGCATTTTTAATTTGGAATTTACTAATAGCAGGATTTGGATATATCTCCAACTGACTCATCGGCTCATTGGCATATTGACTAACGGATAAAGGCCATGTATTCATTTTAAGAAAAAAACAATCATCGCCATATACTGCACTAACAAACATTGGCGGAGAATAGCCTATGTTAAAATCATTCGTTCCTCTATAATTACCTGCAGCATAAATATTATTATTTTTATCTATAGTAAGAAAGTAATTGCGATAAGCAAACCCTATTTCAATTATATTTCTAATCCAATTCATATTGGCAAGACTGTCTATAGATAATACAAAGAAAATAGATTTAGATGTATCTATTGGAACGTAATAATTTGTACCATTACCAAAATCAAAATCTGTTGTATCTTCATATTGTCCTGCTATATAATAATTATTTTTAGTATCACATACAATTGAATTAAAGACCGTTCTTCCAACACCATTCAATACTTTTGCCCAAATGAAATCTCCATTTTTGTCCAATTTTGAAATAAAACCGTTATCCCAAAAATAAGTATTTACTGCATTCTTCCTGTGAGAGAAAAGGTTATAAACGGAAACACCGGGATCAAAATCAACTGTATCAGTAAATCCACCAACAGTCAACACATTTCCGCCTTGATCAACGGTTATTGATTGGGGTTCTTCATAACCTTTACCCCCAATTATCTTCGACCAAATATAATTACCTTGTAAAGAAAATTTTGTTATAAATATATCACCTAAGCCACCTATTGAATTAAGTGGTTGTGACATGGTACTATCAAAATACACATGCCCCCCTTGTATCGAACCAGCTATATATACAAAATCATGATCAATGCATAATCGTCTACCACCCTCATTACCAGTACCTTTAAATTGTTTCAAATATTGTATAACACCATTCGTATTTAATTTTAATAGAAAAGCGTCCTGAGAATTACAATAAAAAGTATCCGTAAAACTGCCACCACTGCGCACCGTAAATGAATCTGATAACCACCCAGTTAAATATATATCACCATTCTTACTTGCAGTTATATCCATTGCTATATCATCCCCCCCGCCCCCGAAAGATTTTGCCCAAATTAGTGAACCATTACTTGCGTATTTTGAAACAAAAAAATCATTTTGATAAGGATGATTAGGATCAGTTGTAAATATTAATTGATTATTACTTGGATCTACAACTACGGAATCCCTATATGTACCGCAAACATAGATATTTCCAAGTGAGTCGCTTGCAATTGTATTTACGAAACATTCTTTTGTCCCTTTTATTTGCAATACTCTAATAAAATTGCCGTAACTATCGTATTTGGCAATGAACCCATTATATATCGTACCCGTACCTGTTAACATAACTTCCATTACTTGGGTCATAGTCTGCATTGCCATTAAAATATCCAACTGCATAAATACTCCCATTTTCATCGGTTATTATCTTATTTAAAAAATCGACACTATTGCCTCCAATACTTTTTACCCATTCCATTTGATGCTGGGCCTTACTAATAAAACTTAAAAAACAAAATAAGATGATGAATTCTTTTCGCATAAAATATTAGTTTTTTTGAACATTTAGTACATCTTTGAAATTACCATTCTTATTTGTGTAATCCATTTTTTTGTTTTCATAAAATATAGTTTTATTTGTTAAGGCATAAAGGTAAAGAATCAAATTTCGAAAATTCCAAATATTAACATTTGAGGACGGTAAAATATTTTTAAATACATTTGTCCGTTCATGCAAACCCAAACAAGTACACAACGCATTTTTCTTTTATTAAAAAAAGATTTCATTCTCGAATGGCGACAAAAGTATTCCTTGTATGGATTGTTATTGTATTTGTGTAGTGCCGTTTTTGCCATAAAAATGTTGCACGACAATCCGGAAGACACAACATGGAATGCTTTATTTTGGATCATACTTTTATTCATTTCTGTAAACGCTGTTGCTAAAAGTTTTTTACAAGAAAACAAGCAACGCAACTTGTATTATTATACTCTCATTCATCCAAGGGAAATTATCATTTCTAAATTGGTGTATAATATAATTCTGATGGCTGGTATGAGCTTGGTCAGCTATTTATTATTTGTGTTATTGTTGGGCAGCCCTAATGTGCAGTTGGGTAAGTTTATGCTGATGGTGATGACAGGTGGCATTAGTTTAGCCTTACTATTTACCATGCTTGCAGCCATTGCCAGTAAAGCCGATGGCAATTCTGCACTCATTGCTATACTTGGTTTTCCATTGGTAGTACCTCAATTAATTGTAATTGCCGATTTATCCAAACCATTGTTCGTCACCATGCAAGTCTTGGGTTGGTGGAAATTATTTTTTGTATTGCTCTTTTTAGATTTTTTAATCATTACTTTATCCATCATTTTATTCCCCTATTTATGGAAGGAATAAATTTAACCGTGATATACCCTTGATGCAATAATGAGTCCGTCTTTGATTTCCAAAACTTCTGCAACCAACATCTCTTCTTCACCTTCTACTTTACGAATATATTCCATGCTGATACGTGCTTCATTGGCGGTAAAAGTCGTTGGATGATATTGTAAAGTTGGTAATCTATCAAAAGCATCTTGCCACCAAATACGCAAGGCAGCTTTGCCTTGTATCAGACCATTAGTTTCGGGTTGTCGTATTTTTAATTTAGGAGAATAATGCACAGCATCATTATGATACAATGCCAATAAATTGTCTAAAGCATGTTGATTAAATGCATCAAACCAAGCTTGTGCAATGAGTAGGTGAGATGGTGTTGTTGACATGGTTTGTGCTATTTGAATAGATTAATTTGTTGAGATATTTTTGTGCTGTTACTAAATTTGTCTATTGGTTGGTGTCCCACCAACCAACTCTATTTTCGGTTGGTGGGACACCAACCGATAGGGAAAATGCATCAAACCAAGCTTGTGCAATGTGTAAGTGAGAAGGTGTTGTTGACATAGATTATAGTAAGAATTTGAAGCTTAATTTATTTGTAGATGTATTGAGAAATGGGATAAGAAAAAATCATCTTTTAGTGTCGTGTATTGCGGCAACGATTGAAGTGGAAATCCTTTTTGCGGCGGAGCAAGCAAAAAGATTGGAACGAAAAGCGTGTGTGCCGCCCAACTTATTTTCATTGCTATTTTAATTTTGTTTTAATTTTTATCCAAGAATAAAATCTTCATTGCCACTAGTATCATCACCATCGCAAATATTTTTTTTATCACCGGTGTTGATAATTCCAATGCTATTTTGCTGCCGACAAAACCACCTATCATAAATGGAATACAAAGTATCAAAGCGACCTTCCAATCGACCATTCCTTTTTTATAATAATTTAATGCGCCAATTAAACTGACTGGAAAAGATAACATAGCCAAAGTTGTACCTTGCGCTGTATGTTGACTAAGGCCTAGTAACATCACTAATGCTGGAACGATAATGATACCGCCACCTACACCAACTAGTCCGCTAAGAAGACCTGCTAAAACACCAATTAATATTATGCCGAGAATAGAAGTTAGGCTCATAAATAATTACCTTTTTGTACAACAATCTTAAATCATTTTACGTTCATATTACTTGTTAATTACTTTTTTTTTCAAAACTTGTTTATATCAACTAGAAAATTACCTTTGTATCCTTAATAAATTAAACTAAAAATTAAACCCTTAAAAAACAGAATTTATGGCAGACGTAAAAACATCGGTGTCTAACACTGCAAGTACATCGAACAAAAGTGCTAACACGATGATGATGAATTTAATTATTGTAGTCGTGTGTATTGCAGTAGCTGAATCAATTTTTCATTTAGTATTCAGTACTATGTTTTTGGATAAAGAACAAAAAGTGGCGAAGAATATTTTTGGTACCATGTATCAAGGCGGATGGGTAGTTCCTATTTTGATGTCTGCGTTTTTAATTATGTGTTCGTTTGTGGTTGAACGTTTTTTAACTATTTTCAAATCTCGTGGTAAAATGGGTAATGCCGAGTTTACTAAAAAAGTGCAATACCATTTATCTACAAAAAATATCGACGCTGCATTGGCTGAGTGCGATAAGCAAGCTGGAAGTGTTGGTAATGTAATGAAAGCTGGATTAGTGAAGTATAAAGAAATGACTTCTAATTCTACATTAGATACAGAACAAAAAATTGCTTCTATTAAAAAAGAAGTGGAAGAAACAACTTCATTGGAATTACCAATGTTGGAAAAAAATCTTGTATTCCTTTCTACGATTACATCAGCAGCTACCTTATTAGGTTTGTTTGGTACGGTAATGGGAATGATACGTGCCTTCTCTGCAATGTCTCAAGCAGGTTCACCAGATGCAAATGCACTAGCAGCAGGTATTTCTGAGGCTCTTGTAAATACGGCGCTTGGTATCGGCACCTCTTTCTTAGCGATGTTGGCTTACAATTTCTTCACTACTATTATCGATAATATCACATTCGGTATTGACGAAAGTGGTTTCACATTAGAACAAAGTTTTAAAGCTAATTACAAATAAGCAAATGGAACTTACGCTTGTAAGTTTTATTTCACACCCTTAAATGTATCACCTTTAAAATCCAATTTAATACATGTCTACCCACAAACTACCCAGAAAGAGTACGCATATCGACATGACCGCCATGTGCGACGTGGCTTTCTTGCTACTTACTTTCTTTATGTTGGCTACGAAGTTTAAACCAGATGAGCCAGTTGTTGTAAAGACTCCTTCTTCTACTGCAGAAGTAATTCTTCCAGATAATTCTATTTTACTTACTGTAGATAAAGATGGAAAAGTGTTTTTCGATTATGACAATAAAAAAGCAAAGCGCATGCTTATTGAGAAAGTAAATGAAGAAAAGAAGTTACAACTCAATGAAGAAGAAATGGTTTCTTTTGTCAATGGCGCATCTTTTGGATCTTCCTTTAGCCAAATGAAACAATACTTGGATATTCCGCCGATGGAACAAAAAACATTTGTGTTCACTGGTATTCCCATTGATACATCTTACTTCGCAGCAACCAATGAATTAGCCTATTGGGTGCAAAGTGCCAGAAGAGCAGGTCAAGACCAAAACCCTTTAAAAATTCCAATCATTTGTATTAAGTGTGATGCATCTACTGCTTATCCTAAAGTAAAAGATGTGATTAAAACATTGACTAAAAATGATATTACTTCCTTCAATTTATTGACGAGTTTAGAATCTGCACCATTTGGAACAGAATTATATAATAGTCAACAAGCTGCAGCAAAAACACATTAATTAACCCCATCAAAAAAATAAAAGACAATGGCTGAAATACAAGAGAAATCAGGCGGAGGCAAGAAAGGTGGCGTCAAAAAAGGGAAGAAACTATCGACCCGAATTGACTTAACACCGATGGTGGATTTAGGTTTTTTATTAATTACCTTTTTCATATTTACAACAACCATGAGTAAACCAAAGACCATGGATATTGTGATGCCAAGTGATAAACCATTACCTCCAAATGTAAAACCTACTTTGGTAAAAGATTATACCGTTATGACTGTACTATTGAGTAAAGAACATCGAGTATATTATTATTTAGGAATAGGTAGTGATCCATTGAACCCACCTAAAGTAAATGTAACTTACTTTCAAAATAAGAATGGCATACGCGATGCGCTTATTGCATTACATACAAGAGTATTAGAAGAAAGAAATAATGGCGCTGCTGGTCATGACCCATCAGATGTACCTGTTGTTATTATTAAACCAGACACAACCTGCACATTTGATGATATGGTCAATATGTGGGATGAGTTAAGAATTAATGATATTCAAATATCTGCTATGGTGGATATATCCGATGTGGACAGAGATTTCATTAAAGCAACAGAGACTGCAAATGGCGGATAATTTCATTGTATGGAAAATAAAATGGTAAAGCATCAAGCCCCCACAAAAAATTAATCATGGAAACAAAAGACATTTTAAAATCAGATGTTCTCGACATCCTTTTTGAAGGAAGGAACAAAGAATATGGAGCTTATGAGCTTCGCAAAAATTATCAAAAAAGACTTCGTAATTCGATCATTGCTTGTTTAAGTTTAGTGGCAGTATTATTGTCTTTTCAAATGGTAGCCGCTTTTTTATCGCATAGAACATTACCTAAAAAAGCAAAATTGGTGACGACTAAATTAATAGCACCTCCACCAATTAATAAAAAGCCGCCTCCCCCACCTCCACCTCCACCTCCTCCACCCGTTAGACCACAAGTAAAATTTACACCACCCGTTATCAAAAAAGCGGAGGAAGTAAAACAAGAAGATAAACCACCACCGAAAAAAGAATTGGAAGATAAGGTGGCAAGTACTGTTACAGTAGCTGGAAGTAATGATGCTAAATTAGATGCACCTGTAGTTCCAGATAAAGGACCTGCAGTAGTTGAAGGACCTAAAGAAACTAAACCAGAAATATTTGAATTCGTAGAGCAAATGCCTGAATTCCCTGGTGGTGAAGATGCGCTTCAAGCATACTTAAGTAAAAATATTAAATACCCTAAACAAGCCAACGAGCAAGGTATACAGGGCAGAGTTGTAGTCAACTTTGTGGTGAATGAAAATGGTGAAATTTCTGATATCGCAAAAGTAAGAGGAATTGGATATGGCTGTGATGAGGAAGCAATGCGAGTAATAAAAAGTATGCCACCTTGGAAGGCTGGTAAACAAAATGGGAAAGCAGTTAAAGTAGCATTTAGTCTTCCTGTTACGTTTGCATTAGAAGAGTAAATATTTTTATAAAATTTAAAAAGGTTGTCAGAAATGGCAACCTTTTTTTTATGGTATGGTTCATTTTAAATAGTAGAATCATTTCAGAATATTCTATTGAAAATTACACGATATTGAAGCGATAATAATTGGCGGTCGCAGTCAGCGTCATCCAATTATTAATTATTATGTGGATGAGTTTTTTATATGAAATTTGGAATTTGCTGTTGAATTTAGGTTTGGAATTTGCAATTGATTTTTGGAATTTCCCCTTGGGGATTTGGAATTTTAAATTTTGGAATTTAAACATTGGATATCCCCTTTGGAATTTGGAATTTAAACATTGGAATTTCTATTGAATAAGTACATTTGCCTTACCTAAAAAAATAAGAATGTCGAAAATAACAATAGCAATACACGGTGGCGCTGGAACTATACTTAAATCTATGCTAACACCAGAATTAGAAATACGTTACAATCAAGGCCTACAAGATGCGCTGGATGCAGGTTACAAAGTATTAGAACAAAATGGAAGTGCTGTGGATGCAGTGGCAAAGGCAGTTTGTACATTAGAGGATAATGAACTTTTTAACGCAGGTAAAGGTGCTGTATTTACTAAAAAGGGAGTGAACGAAATGGATGCTGCTATAATGGATGGAAGTAATCTGGGTGCAGGCGGCGTTGCTGGTGTTCGTAATATTAAAAATCCTGTATTGTTAGCGCGTGAAGTTATGTATCACTCGGGGCATGTTTTATTGAGTGGAAATGGTGCCAAAGAATTTGCATTAAACAGAGGTATTGAACAAGCACCCGATGATTATTTCTACACTAAATATCGTTATGACCAATGGATAGAACTTAGAGATAGTGACTATTATCAATTAGATCATTTCGAAGATAAATTAAAAGGAATGGCCCATGAAGAAAAGAAGTTCGGAACGGTAGGTTGCGTGGCGTTGGATTTACAAGGTCACTTAGCTGCAGCAACTTCTACCGGTGGTATGACCAACAAAAGATATGGTCGTATCGGTGATAGTCCTATACCAGGTTTAGGCACTTATGCCAATGATGCAACTTGTGCTATTAGCTGTACCGGCCATGGTGAATTATTTATTCGTGCAGTTGTTGCCTATGATGTATCTTGTTTGATGGAATATAAAGGATTGTCTTTGAAAGAAGCTTGTCAAATTGTAGTCAAAGAAAAGCTAGTAAAGATTGGAGGCGAAGGCGGATTGATTGCTGTGGATCACATGGGTAATTATGATTTATGCTTCAATAGTGAAGGTATGTATCGAGGTGTAAAAACAAGTGATGGTGAAAATAAAGTTGCTATTTACAAGGACTAACAAATTAAATTACAAAGGTTGAAAATCCCAAATTCCAAAAATGAAATTCGAAAATTTAAAATCGAAATTCTAAAATTCCAAATACAAACCACTAACTACTAATTACTTTTCATTTACAACTTTCCACTTACGCCTTACAACTTATGCCTTACAACTTACGACTTACGCCTAAATATTATTTCCTATTCCTCATTTGCTTACTTACTTCGTTAAGCAACACCGCCCAAGTCAAACAAAATATTGTAGTTGGCTTTTACAATTGTGAAAACTTTTACGATACCATCAATGACCCAAATGTGGATGATGATGAATTTACCCCAAATGGTGCAAATGCTTATTCACCAGCCGTATTTGAAAAGAAGGTAGAAAATTTAGCGAGCGTAATTTCCTTAATGGGAACAGAACAAAATAAAGATGGTCTTGCTATATTGGGTGTTGCCGAAATTGAAAATGAATTTGTTTTGAAGACCTTAATTCATTCTCCAAAATTGAAAGATAGAAATTTGAAAATCATCCATTTTGATGGCCCAGATATGCGTGGTGTGGATTGTGGATTGATTTATAACCCGAAATATTTTAAAGTCGTAGAGGCACATTCTTTAACTACACCCGTACCTGCAGGCGATCGCCCAACACGTGATGTGCTCTATGTTGTAGGCAAACTCAATGGAGATATCGTGCATGTATTTGTGAACCACTGGCCTTCACGTTTAGGTGGAGAAGCTGTTACCAGAGAGAAAAGAAAAGTAGCTGCAGGGGTGAGTAAACATGTGATTGATTCCTTGATGAAAATAGATCCTCTAACAAAAGTAATTGACATGGGTGATTTGAATGATGATCCTACCAATGAAAGTTTGACAAAAGTTTTAGCTACCAAATGGAAAATAGAAGAAGTTGGTGTAGGCGGTTTATTCAATCCATGGACAGTGTTTTACAAGAAAGGATTAGGCACATTAGCGTATCAAGATTCATGGGATTTATTTGATCAAATCATCGTTTCATACGGGTTCTTAAAGAAAAGTAATCCTGGTTTGCATTTTCAAGAAGCCTTGGTTTTTAATCGAAGTTTCATGACAGAAAAATTCGGAAATTATAAAGGTTATCCAAAGCGTTCCTACAGCAATGGTGTTTGGAATGATGGCTACAGTGACCACTACCCGACTTTGATTGTGTTTGACGCGAAATAGAAAATCTACTCCACTACCAACTCACTCATAAATAACCATGCATCTTCCGTAGCACCTGGTTTTCCTTCTGGAATTTTGGGCAAACAAGTTGAAACTAATTTGATAAACCTGGTCGATAATGGTTCAAACTGAAATAAAGGACTAGAGCCTTTCTCCAGTTGTAAAATATCCTTTTCTGTGATCTTGCCTTTCTGAATGTATTGTTTGCCATCTACACTCACCCATAGTTCAATTTGTTGTGGCAAATAGATCCAACTTGCTTCATCCGATAAATAATGCATGGATACAGAGTGTACGGTTGTCTTTGTTCCTAAGTCAAGAATGGTTTCTACATTTTTACCACTCCAACCAAGCCATTCACTGCCTGTCCATGGTAATGTGCCAATGATACCATCTACCAGCGTCGTATTGCCACCATGATTATAGTAGCTACTTGCAGCAGGTTTATTGTTTACTTTTTTTCCAGTTGCCAAATTGACCACATAGTTTTGAGAAACCACTGCTCCCATTTTTTCTCCTTTATCATTAAATAAAGCAGCTTTCATATTGGCGCTTTGACGAATAGAAATAGGAGTGCTATTAGCCGATTTCCAATTTGCCTCTTGCAACGTTGTATCCATTGTAAATTTTATATTGAAATTTGGCAAAGCATTATGCAAACTTAATTGCAGGCCACTTGCACTGATATTTGATTTTATTTCCACATCAAAAATATTCTTTGCATAATTGATTTTATTTTTTTCTAAAAAAGAAAAATGAGTAATGAGTCGCTTTGCAAAATTGCCATAATCTTTTCTTTTATCACCAGTCCACAAAACCTCAGCCAATGCACACAAACGAGGAACTGCCATATATTCAACATGATCACTAGTAGGAATATATTCTGTCCATACATTCCCTTGTGCACCCAAAATATATTTTCTATTTTGTTTCGGCAATAAAGCAGGAATTGGTTGATAGCCATAAACTTTTTCTACTGTTGTAAAACCGCCAATTGCCAAAGGTTCTGTTGCTTTTTTCCCTTGGTAATGATCAAAATAACAATAAGAACCAGGCGTCATGACGACTCCATGATTTTGTTTTGCTGCAGCAATTCCTCCTTCCTCTCCACGCCAACTCATGACAGTTGCATTTGGTGCCAAACCACCTTCTAATATTTCATCCCAACCAATGGTATTCCTGCCTTTTGAGCTGATGTATGCATCTATTTTTTTGATAAAATAACTTTGTAATTCATGTTCATTTTTTAAATGATTTTCTTTTATATTTTTCTGACAAGCAGCGCATGATTTCCAATTTTCTTTAGGAACTTCATCACCGCCGATATGAATATACTTTGAAGGAAACAATGCAATCACTTCATCTAATATATCCTCTAAAAAATGGATAGTTGCATCCTTCGTACAAAACACATTACTACTTACACCCCAAGTTGTCATCACGTCAACAATAGAATCTTTGCAAGCGAATTGCGGATAAGCTGTGAGCGCAGCGACACTATGTCCTGGCATTTCAATTTCTGGAACAACAGTGATATGTCTTGCAGAAGCGTAATCAATTACTTCTTTAATTTCTGTCTGCGTATAAAATCCTTCCACCGGAATTTGGTCACCTATGTATGGATTAAAATGTTTATCCATCATAGTTTCTTTTCGCTTACTACCTATGGAAGTTAGCAATGGATATTTTTTTATTTCAATGCGCCAACCTTGATCATCCGTGAGATGCCAATGAAAAGTATTCATCTTGTGTAATGCCAATATGTCTATATATTTTTTTACAAATGCAATTGGAAAAAAATGTCGGCAAACATCCAAATGCATACCACGCCAAAGAAAACTAGGCTGATCTTGTATGCTGGCGTTTATGGTTTTGGAATTGGGGTCTGTCATCCATTGCAACAAAGTCATGAGTCCATAAAATATGCCGGATTCACTTCCTTTGATTTCAATATTGTTATTTGCTAAAGGTGTTAAAGTATATGCTTCTTGTTTGGCTTGTTTATCCAATTGCAAAATAATAGTTCCATTTGATGCAGGTTTTGTAAGTAATATTTTCCCATTTATGTTTTGTAAATACTGATTGAATATTTCTGCATCGCTTCGTAAAACTTCATCGCTAATACGGATAGACTGTATAGCATCTATGTTCACATTCGTAGACGACAATTGAATGGATGTTGGAAATGGAATGATGTTCTGTGCGTAAAGAACGACTTGTGAAAAGAGGAAAATTAAGATGAACAAACTTTTTTTATACATGGATAAAATTTGAACCAAACATACAACAGAAATCTAAAAATTAGATATCGATGTAGGATTTGTGTGTAATATGAGTTCGGCAATGAAACCTCATTCATGGTTGCCACTTATTGTGCCTATTCATGTTCTTAAAATTGTACTGGTAGATTGTTGCACTTTAACTTGTAGACGAATAGCTATACTCCTTACTTAGAAATGGTTAATAGTGTTCTCCTCATTTTGTCATTTAATCAGCTTTCAAATAAAAAACTCATTTTCTTATTTTCTTTTATAAATTGCACAGTATTTTTTAACCAGTACAATTTTCATTTAACCTATATAAAATACTTTTTCATGTCACCTACATCACTTGTTTTAGATTTTGGGAATACCCAATTAAAAGCCGCACTCTTCGCGGATAAAAAGATAGTTGAAAAATTTGTCTTTCATGTAGAAGATGCGCTTAC
>CANJRV010000091.1 GCA_947476825.1 Bacteroidota bacterium
TCGATAAACAATTTGATATGGCGACTTCCTTTACGAAAGAAAAAACCGCATTAGTAGCAATTGGTGAAAAGCAATTTCTTATCAACCAAAGTGGAAAAATCATCAAAAAAATTGAGGTGGTCCTTGATGAAGAGGAAATGGAAAGAGAAATAGCTGAAAAGGAACAAAGAAAAAAGAAGTAAGGTTTGCGGTAATTATTCTTCCTTAATATAGGTTGTTTCTTGTCTTTAATGACTTAATACGTATTGTGTTTTTAAATTAGTTGTATCGTTCATTTCTTATTTTTTTTAAATGAAAAACATATACCGCATTTTTTTACTCTTAATTGGATTCATTCTATTTTCAACAACCGTTTTTGCGCAAGGTGGTATGTGGACTTGGATGCATGGTGATAGCTCCTTAAACCTTGTTGGAAATTATGGCATTAAAGGAGTAGCAAGTAACACAAATAACCCTCCTGCAAGATATGAACCTTGTTATTGGACTGACTTACAAGGTAATTTTTGGTTATTTGGTGGCAATACCAATGACAGCATATTAGGAAGTTATGTATTGAATGATTTATGGAAATATACTGTTTCAACTAATATGTGGGTTTGGGTAAGTGGAGCACAATACAATACTAACCCAAATGGTAATTATGGTATTCAAGGTATCCCATCAGTTAATAATTTTCCAGCTTCTAGGGGATTTGGTGCCAATTGCTGGACAGATAATTATGGTGATTTGTGGTTGTATGGTGGTTCTGGTTTTAGTGTTCCATTGAATGATTTATGGAGATACCACATTACTACCAATGAATGGACATGGGTACATGGTAATAATAGTATAAGTGGTGCAAATCAACTTGCAGTTTTTGGAACAGTAGGAATATTTTCTCCTACAAATACCCCTGGTTGTAAATCTGAAATGAAATCTGGATGGGTTGATTTGCAAAATAATTTATGGTTATTTGGTGGGCAGAATATTGATACGGCCAACTACTTTAAGAATGATTTGTGGAAGTATTCAATTGCACTAAATGAATGGGCATTTATGAAAGGAGATTCGATTCCATATTTGGCGGGCAATTTTGGTACTCAAGGTATAGAAACATCTAGTAACATGCCACCTGCTATACTATCCTATTCGAGATGGAGTGATCAATATGGAAATTTTTATATCTATGCTGGTGCCAATATATTTTTTTCTAATCCTAACGTGAACCAAGAATATAATACTGTTTGGAAATTTAATGTAGCTACCAATAATTGGACTTGGGTAAGCGGAAGCAATATTCCCAATGATACTGGACAATATATAACTCAATGTAATCCCTCAAGTACTAATTTCCCTTGCTCACGGTTTGAAAATATGACAGTATCAGCAAAACAATGCGCTCAACTTGGGTGGAATTTCGGTGGCTTTACTTATAATGGAATGGGAAATGATTTATGGGTATATGAAATAAGTACTGCTAAATGGACTTGGGTTAGTGGAAGCAATCCGAGCAATATGCCCAATGGAAATTGGGGTAGCTTGGGCGTTCCTGCAAATAACAATATTATTTCACCAAGGATTGGAAGTGCAATTTGGACTGATGTTCAAAATAATGTTTGGATCTTTGGAGGAATGCAAGGTAATGGTATGCATAACGATCTTTGGCGTTTTGTGCCAGATACTGCATGCTTTCACCCTACAACAATTTCAAATTTAATAAATCTATTACCACCCCAAGATACCATTTTATGTATTGGAGAAAATATAATATTGCCAATTCCTAATACTGTTCATATTACTTACAATCCAAGTAATAGTGTAAGCACAAATAATGACACAACACTAATATCCTTTTCGCCAATTACAACAACATCCTATACCATTACAGCCATTGATGATAGTTATTTTCCATGTGTAGGAAAAAAAGACACGCTCGTATTTACCATACACGTTTTTCAAAATACAAGTTTGCAATTAGTGCCTCCTGCAGATACCAATTTATGTTTGGGAGAAAATTCAAGTATGAATATACCAAGTAATGCCACAGTAATATACAATCCAAACACAAACATAACACCTAATGCAGATACCACTACACTTACATTTTCTCCGAGCGTTACTACTACCTATACTGTCTCTGCTTTAGCTGGCTCTGCACCTTGCTTTGCAAGAGATACTGTCATTTTTACAATTCATGTTTATCCAATTCCAGTAGCTTCGTTTGTTTTAAATCCAACACTTACAAGTATTGACCAACCACTTTTTTCATTTAATAATTTATCAACCAATGCTACTCAAAACGAGTGGTTTGTCAATGGAATTTTATTTTCTACGCAAACAATGCCTACCTATTCTGCCAACGATACTGGTATATATTGTTTTTCGCTAATTGCCTATAACTCGTTGCAATGTATAGATTCTACTACACATTGCGGTGAAGTGGTTGCCAATGGCGATATCTTTGTACCCTCTGCATTTTCACCTAATGGCGATAATGTCAATAATGTACTTCATATACTTAGTAAAAATGTAAATGTATGTTTGTTTGCTATTTATAATAGATGGGGTATTTGTGTGTTTCGTACCAATGATGTGAACAATGGATGGGACGGAAAGTTCAAAGGAAAAGATTGCGAAATAGGCACTTACTTTTATTTGATTCATTATTCAGACAAAATGAAAAATGAAAAAACACTAAAAGGAGATGTGACGCTTTTGAGGTAAATAAAAATATTGGACTATCCATAATAACTTCGTTTCGATAGCTTTAAAAAAACTAAAATTTGAAAATGCAAAATTTGAAATTGCGAAAAAATACAATGCTGAAATACAGTTGAATCAGTTGCAGAAAATATGATTTAAATATTGAGCAATTTAAAAAAAATAATCAACGAAAGAATAGTGGCTTTTTTTATATCCTTCATTCGCAGCCTCCTAAAAATCTTCTCCCAATAATTCCCTTTCCAATCCTTCCATACTCACTATGTCAATGGCTTCTATAAGCGTTGGTGTTATGTTTAATTGATCTAATAGCTCTTCTTTTTGTAATTCATTTTTTAGGCTAGCTGCCACATTGCATAGTACAAAAGATAAATTTTCTTGGTAAAGTTTGTGGTGAAAATTTGACAATTCACCAATATCATTTGTAGTGGAAGTTACCTCCTTCAAATTGATAATTAGGCTTCTTTTTTTTGCTAAGGCATTGTTTACTAAGCCTTTCATTTCTTCCGCCATCTGGGAATTAAATTCAGATTGGGTCGGTGAAATAATATCAAAATTTTCTTTGGTTTCTATGGTGTAATTCATGGGTTAATATCTTTCTTTATAAAGTAAAAATAATTATATATTTTTGATTTCAAACTACCCTTCAATGGATTCGCAATTTTCAGCAAAAGTAAAAGAAATAATATCATATAGTAGAGAGGAAGCGTTACGATTAGGTAACGATTTTATTGGCACAGAACACCTTATGTTAGGCATGATTCGAGATGGACAAGGGCTTGCAGTGCGCGTTTTGCAGAATTTGCATGTCGACATGTTTGACCTAAGACGTGAATTGGAATTAGCCATAAAAAATAAGTCCGGCGTCAAAAATCTGCAAAACATCAATAGCCTTCCGCTCACCAAACAAGCAGAAAAAGTAATTCGTATCACTGTTTTAGAAGCAAAAGCATTAAAAAGCTTGCTTGCAGAAAGTGAACATTTGGTGCTTTCTATTTTGAAAAATAAAGAGAATGTAGCTTGTCAAATTTTAAATCAGTTCAATGTAGATTATGATGTATTTAAAAATGATTTGGAAATGGTAACTGGTATGGGTAATATTTCCAATGATTTGAAAGATAATTCAGGAGGATTTGAAGGAGACGAAGATCGCTCTGCCTACCAACGAAAACCTAGTACGCCATCTGCTACTAAATCGAAGACGCCAGTATTGGATAATTTTGGACGTGATATTACTCGTTTGGCAGAAATGGGACAACTAGATCCTATTGTAGGTCGTGAAACTGAAATTGAAAGAGTATCTCAAATTTTGTCGCGCCGTAAAAAGAACAATCCAATTTTAATCGGTGAACCGGGTGTAGGTAAGACTGCAATAGTAGAAGGCTTGGCACTTCGAATTCACCAACGTAAAGTATCAAGGGTGTTGTTTGACAAAAGAGTAGTAAGCCTTGATTTGGCGGCATTGGTGGCAGGCACAAAATATCGTGGACAGTTTGAAGAACGCATGAAAGCCATCATGAGTGAATTGGAAAAGAATAACGATGTGATTTTATTTATCGACGAAATACACACCATCGTTGGCGCTGGTGGTGCCAGTGGTTCTTTGGATGCTTCCAATATTTTTAAACCTGCATTAGCACGAGGCGAATTGCAATGTATTGGTGCAACTACCTTGGACGAATATCGTATGCATATCGAAAAGGACGGTGCCTTAGATAGAAGATTTCAAAAGGTTTTGGTAGAACCTCCAAGTATTGATGAAACCATCACCATACTCAATAATTTGAAAATAAAATATGAAGAATACCATAATGTAAGCTATAACCAAGAGGCGATTGATGCTTGTGTAAAATTAAGTAGTAGATATATTACGGATAGACTTCTACCAGATAAAGCCATTGACGTGATGGATGAAGTTGGTGCTCGTGTGCATTTGAAAAACATTGATGTACCTAAAAATGTGTTGGAGCTAGAAGCAAAAATCGAAGAAATAAAAGTAGAGAAAAATAAAGTGGTAAAGAGCCAGCAATTTGAAAAAGCTGCTGCATTAAGAGATACGGAGAAGAAATTGCAAGAGGAATTAGAATTGGCTAAAGTATCTTGGGAAGAAGAAGTGAAGAGCAAACGTTATCCAATTACAGAAGAAGAAATTGCAGAAGTCATTCACATGATGACAGGCATACCTGTAAAAAGAATGGTGGCTGCGGAAAGTGATAAATTGCGCAACATGGGACCAGATTTAAAAAATGTTGTGATTGGTCAAGATGAGGCTGTAAGTAAGGTGGTGAAAGCGATTCAAAGAAATAGAGTAGGACTTAAAGACCCTAAAAAACCAATTGGGTCCTTCATTTTTTTAGGACCTTCAGGTGTTGGGAAAACAGAATTAGCTCGTGCATTAGCACGTAATTTATTTGATTCGGATGAGAGTTTAATTCGAATGGATATGAGTGAATATATGGAGAAATTTTCGGTGAGTAGACTCATTGGTGCGCCTCCAGGATATGTTGGATATGAGGAAGGCGGACAATTGACTGAGAAAGTAAGACGTAAACCATACAGTATTATTTTATTAGATGAAATAGAAAAAGCACATCCAGATATTTTCAATATTTTATTACAAGTGTTGGATGATGGACAATTGACAGATGGCATGGGTAGAAAAGTAGATTTCAAAAATTCTATCATCATCATGACTTCCAATATTGGAATCCGTCAATTAAAAGAATTTGGAGATGGCGTTGGTTTTACTACTAGTACGAAATCGGCGAATGCGGAAGACAATAGTAAAGCAGTTATTGAAAAAGCGTTGAAGCGTACTTTTGCACCTGAATTTTTAAACAGAATAGATGATGTAGTTGTATTCAATACATTAACACCAGAAAATATTTTAAGAATCATTGATTTAGTGATGGCTAATGTACTTAAAAGATTAGGCGTACTTGGTTTTAAATTGGAATTATCTGCTACCGCAAAAACATTTTTGAGTGAAAAAGGATATGATCAACAATACGGTGCAAGACCATTACATCGTGCCATTCAGAAGTATTTAGAAGATCCTTTAGCAGAAGAAATATTAAATATGAAATTGAAGGAAGGGGATACTATTCTAGCAGATTTGGATAAAGAAAAGGGACTACTTACATTCAGTCTGAAGGCCCTTGCTAAGAAAGAAAAATCGGTGGAGCCGAAGGAGTAATTGAGTTTAAATATATATTCCTCGGAGAGTGTCCTCCTTCCGTAATAGAAGTCTATTGCCGGCGAGTCGTTGCTGATTGATTTATGTCCAACTAGAACTCTGATTCTAGCCACTTTCGAATCAAAACAATTTGCCCTAAGTGATAATAGCTATGTTCTATCATGCCTTCTATATTTCAGGAAAAAGTTCCATACTTGGCATCGGTAAAAATACCGTCTAATTGGTCGTCATCTAACTGTTCAACATGTTGTGCGAACTGTTCTGCATCCGACCAAAATTGTGCAAGAAAATCATCCCAATTCTTTTCTCCTATCAATTCTGGAAAATCAAAACTGTATTTGTCTTTGATGTCTAAAGTACCACCTAGCAAAACTTGATTAATTCCTTTGATGTAATAATGAATATGCTGTACGAGTAAAGCGATGGTATTTAAACCGTTCACTTTTTTCGTTACATGGTCAAATGGAATTTGCGTTAGTTGATGTTTGAAATTGGTATTCGCTATCCATGTGCCATGTAAAATTACCTCTCGAAATCGATTAGCGATGGCTTGACTTCTATTCATTTATCTAAAGTTTTTTTGTTTAGAAATGTTTCAGAATGTTGTAAAATATTAGTCGTAAACTGTTTGAGATGTGCAATCCACAAAATCGAAATTTTTATTCGACATTCATTTTTCAATTATTTGAAAAGTGATTAAAAATGAATCTATAGAACTATATTATTTCATCCATCACAACAAGCCCTTGATCTTTTCAACTACCACATCAATTTCTCCACTCGTATTCAACTTGCTAAATGAAAAGCGAATCGGTATAATATTAGCCGTAGGATAAACCGCTTTTATGACATGACTTCCGCCTTGGGCGCCACTGTTACAAGCACTTCCACCAGAAACGCAAATGCCAGCCATGTCTAAATTTATACTTAACATGTCGGTTCTTTCATTGTTGGGAAATGCAACATTTAATTGGGTATACAAACTTTGATATACTTGGTAATTTCCATTGATTGTACATGCTGGAAATTGTTGTTGGATTTGTTGTAAGAGTCTTTGTTTTAATGAAAGTATATAGGCATGATC
This sequence comes from Bacteroidota bacterium, assembly GCA_947476825.1. Taxonomy (GTDB): domain Bacteria; phylum Bacteroidota; class Bacteroidia; order Chitinophagales; family Chitinophagaceae; genus OLB11. Next base: position 6,981 of record CANJRV010000091.1, read on the forward strand.
CTGTTCTATATTTGTCAATGCCAATTCCATTGCTTTTGCAAGTCCAACTATACCGGCTACATTTTCAGTACCGGCTCTCATCATTCTTTCTTGCGAACCGCCATGAATAAAGGGTTTGATTTGAATGTCTTGGTTGATATATAAAAAACCATTTCCTTTTGGTCCATGAAATTTATGTCCCGAAGCAGACAGAAAATGAATGTGTAAATCACTTAAATCGAACGGGTAGTGCGCCATGGTTTGCACCGCATCTGTATGAAAAATAGCATTGTTTTTTTTACATATTTCACCAACTTGTTGGATGTCCGTCAAGTTGCTTATTTCATTATTGCCATGCATGAGTGTGACCAAACATTTATCAGTGCTTGACTGAAGGATTTGATCTAAATTTAGCAGGTCAATTTCTCCATTTTCTAATAAGGCAACATAACTTACTGTACATAATCCTTGGCTTTCCAGAAAAGTACAGGAATGCAAAGTAGCATGGTGTTCGATTGCTGAGGTGATGATGTGTTTGCAACCTAAGTCACGCACAGCGGATGTTATAGCCGTATTGCTACTTTCTGTACCACAGCTTGTAAAAAATATTTCACCTGGACTTGTATTTAAAAAGTTAGCAATTGATTTTCTAGATTTTTCTATAGCCATTCGACTCTCTCGACCGAATGAATAAATGGAAGAAGGGTTGCCAAAATGTGTGGTGAAGTAAGGCATCATCGCTTCTAATACCAATGGGTCTATAGGCGTGGTGGCTGCATTGTCGAGATATATTCTTTGCATGTGGGCAAAAATAATGCATGCTATTCATATTTAACCCTTTCAGGGTTACTATACATTTTATTCTTTCGTATTTTCTATAATCATATCATCCCTACGGGATTATATTGAATTTTGTTATTGCGTCTTATCTAGAATCATATAATCCCTACGGGATTTAAAAAACTATTATCATATTTAACCCTATTCATATTTAACCCTTTCAGGGTTACTATACATTTTATTCTTTCGTATTTTCTATAATCATGTCATCCCTACGGGATTTAAAAACCAATAATCATATCATCCCATCTGGAATTCGAAAACCCTATTTAATTTGATTGAATTCAAACTTAGGACTTCCTTTAATTCCAGATGTACTGTAATAATCTAGAAAGCGCATTTTGAAAATAGAGCCATTTTGATTTTGTATAAAATAATTATAACGGCTGTCGATGGTGTAAATATTTTTGTCGATATCATATTTTTTCCAATCATAACCAATGATATCTTTTTTATTCGTCAAGGCAATTTGCGTCGCCAAGGTTGGTGTCATCTCCGTATAGGTATGTACTGAATCTTTGAATCCATAGGTGTTTGATGGGTTTAATAATAATCCATTGACAACATAATGCAAGTCGGGTTCTTGGTCGAAGAATGTATAATTGTATCGAGTCACTTCTATGTCCCAAGTATTTTTATCTGGTTCTACATCAGGCACCGTCGCTAAAAAATCAAAAGAAAAATAGACAAAGTTTTTATCCTTGTTTTTATAAATTGTAATGGGAGCCGCTTGCGTAGAATTTATATCTCCAACCAAAATAATATATTCGAAGGCATCTTCGTAGCTGATTTGAAACTTACGGATTTTATTATACGTATTGTCGAGACGAATCAAATAAACATTTCTTTTTTTGTTTCTTGAATCGATGGCAGTTGAATCTGCTTCGCCGCCCGAACCATCATAGCGCCAGTTTTTACTGCTATTCATGGTGTCGCCATAACCAACTGCGGCAAAGTCAGATTTGTTAGTATTCAAGGCTGACATGCCATTGCCTCCATTTAAAAATACAGCACTATCATTTTCTCCACATTGCAAAGCTAAATCCCAATTTGCCGTGCGACTAATATGTACAATTTGTTGGGTTTGTAAATTGATGAAGTATTGATACTCATACGTTTCACCCATATCTACTTGCATCACAGCGCCATCACCTTTAGGAGGAAGTGTGATGGGCGTTTCTTTTTTTTCGCAAGCTGAAAATAAAAGAATGGATAAGCTAACAAGGAGAAAATGTTTAAGATTCATAAGCAAGGGCAAATTTCTATTATTATCGCCATAAAGTAAGCATCTACGTCTATGATTTATATCATGGAATTGTCATTTTATGGAAGAAAAATCGAAATATGTTCATTTTAAAATAAACTCTTTAAGTGACTGTATTGCGGCAACGATTGAAGTGGAAATCCTTTTTGCGGCGAAGCAAGCAAAAAGATTGAAACGGAAAGCGTGTTCGCCGCCCTACTATTTCTTATTAAAAAAATTAGTAAGCTTCCTTTTTGTCTGTTGCGAGTTTTGAAAAATACTTGCATGCCGCTTGCAATCCGCAGATACTACATTTTGGATTTCTTGCTATGCAAGTATATCTACCGTGCAAAATTAGCCAATGATGTGCGACATGAATTTGTTCTTTAGGTATCCATTTTATTAATTGCATTTCGGTTTGCAAAGGCGTTTTTGCATTGCTTGTTAAACCAATTCTTGCCGACACGCGAAACACATGCGTATCCACTGCCATGTTTGGTTGATGGTCAATTACAGAGGTGATGACGTTCGCTGTTTTTCTGCCAACACCAGGTAAGAGAATTAATTTTGATACTTCTAATGGGATTTGGCTATCAAATTTTTCCATCAACATTTTTGCTGTGCCAATGATATGTTTAGTTTTATTATTTGGATAGCTAATGCTTCTGATGAGTTGAAAAACATCTTCTTCCGATGCATTGGCTAAAGATTCTATATCAGGATATTTTTCAAAGAGGGCAGGAGTTGTTTGGTTGACGCGCTTGTCTGTACATTGCGCAGAAAGTATGACTGCCACCAAAAGTTGAAATGGATTGTCGTAAATTAATTCCGTTTCTGCATCGATGAAATGTGACGAAAAATAATCCAACACAAATCGAAACCTTTCTTTTTTATTCATTGGGTAAAAATAGGGTGAAACGCTTATTCTAAAAAAATGAATTATAAATGGATTTCTCTATTAAATTTGCCATGTTCACATGAAAACTTATTTAATATTATTCTATTTTTTATTGCTCGCTGGTATTTGCCATGCGCAAGATATGGTGAATCGAGATGTGGATACTAAAGCCAATGAATTAAGTAATACTGCAAATGCTTATCTACAAAAATCAGATTTTTCAAATGCGATTATGGTGTATCAACGATTGGTGAATTTGGAGCCAAACAATATTGTCCACAGAAGAAATTTGGCTTATGTGTATATGAAGAAAGGAGATTTGTTGAATGCCGAAAGTGTGATTATGCCATTATTAAAAGTTGAAACAGCTGATGAAGAAACTTTTCAAATTGCAGCTCGGATATTAAGTGGCATGAAAAAAAATGAGGAGGCAATCAAAGCGATTAGTAAAGGGATTTATAAATTTCCGAATGCAGGAATTTTGTATGCCGACAAAGGAGACCTTTTGACTGATGCGCAAAAATACAAAGAGGCTACAGCGGTTTGGGAAAAGGGGATAGAACATGATGCACGATTTTATTTCAATTATTATAATTTAGCCAAAGTCTACTTCTTCACTAAGAATTATTTGTGGGCCATTTTGTATGGAGAAACTTTTGTGAACATGGAAAGTTTTAGCCCTAAGACAATAGAAATTAAAAAGAATATTTTTGAAAGTTATAAGCTTTTGATGACCAATTTGAATAGCCTAGCCTTGGATGGGAATCCACATTTTGAAAATCCGCGTTCCTTTGAAGAGTCCTATTTGTCTATATTGTATCGATATCGTCAGTTAGTGAATAATGGAATTAATATGGGCAATTTAATTATGTTGCGTACTCGTTTTTTATTGGAATGGAATAAATTATATGCCAAGCAATTTCCATTTGAATTGATTGACCAACAACATTTATTTGCAAAGAAAGGTTATTACACTTGCTATAATCAATGGCTTTTTGGTTCGATAGAAAACTCAAGGCAGTACACTGAATGGGCTCAAAATAATGAAGAGAAAATGAATCTGTTTGATGCTTTCTTTCGAATGAATAAACTGCTTCCGCGCAACAATCAATATTATCCACACAACAATTAATTTCTACATTCTATGATAAGCAAACCGAGCAGATTATTTGATTTACTACAAGGGTATGTAGATCGTCAGGCGAATAAAGAAATGTTGTTTGCCAAAATTAATAAACAATGGCAAGGCATCGCATCGTCGCAAGTGTTGGAACAAAGTTTACAACTAGCTGCCTCCTTTAGAAGAATGGGAATGAGCGGTCATGACATGACTGTTGAGAAGCAAGATAAAATTGGCATCATTGCTAACAATCGACCGGAATGGATTATTACCGATTTTGCGGTGCAACAAGTAGGAGCAGTTTTAGTGCCAATATATCCTTCTATCACAGATAAAGAATGGCAATACATTATCAATGAATCACAGATTTCTATTTTGTTTATTTCGGATAAATTTATTTACCGAAAATTACAAGCGATTTTGGAGCATACGCCAAGCTTAAAACATGTGTATTGTTTTGATGAAGTAAAAGGTGTAGAGCATTGGTCTACCTTATTGAAAGCCTACACGGATAGTGAATTACAAGAAATTGAACAAGTAAAATCTACTATTCAAAAAGAACATTTAGCAACCATTATCTATACTTCAGGAACAACTGGGAATCCAAAAGGGGTGATGCTTTCACACCATAACGTATTAAGTAATGTGTTGAGTTGTATGGAGGCGTTTGGTTTTTGTGGAAGTGATGAATCTACGCTTTCGTTTCTACCATTGAATCATATTTTTGAACGTACTGTGATGTATGTGTATATCAATAAAGGGGTCTCCATTTATTTTGCAGAAGGTATGGAAACTATCGGTAACGATTTGCGCGATGTGAAGCCGGTTGTGTTTACTACTGTTCCACGATTGTTAGAAAAAGTGTATGAGAAAATTGATGCGAAAGGAAGTGAATTGGTAGGATTTAAACGAAGTATTTTTGATTGGTCTGTACGTTTAGCTTTACGATATGAAGTCGGAAAACCTAAATCTATATTTTATACTTTGCAATTAAAAATTGCAGATAAACTGGTGTATTCTAAATGGAGAGAAGCTGTTGGCGGAAAGATTAAAGCAATCGTTACTGGATCGGCTGCTTGTCAAGTGAAATTGTTGCGACTTTTTACAGCAGCCAAAATTATTGTGATGGAAGGCTATGGACTTACAGAAACTTCGCCTGTGATTTCTGTGAATAGATTTGAAGAAGCCAATCGAAGATTTGGAACCGTTGGAACCGTTATTAAAGATGTAGAAGTGAAGCTGGCCGAGGATGGGGAAATAATTTGCAGAGGTCCTAATGTTATGATGGGTTATTATAAACATCCAGAATTAAATGACGAGGTGATTAAGGATGGATGGTTTCATACGGGTGATATCGGTACTTTTGTGGATGATAAATTTTTGAAAATTACAGACCGTAAAAAAGAAATTTTTAAAATATCTGGTGGGAAATATGTTGCACCTTTACCCATTGAAAACATCATGAAGGAATCGCCATTTATAGAACAGATTATGGTGGTAGGAAGCAATGAAAAATTTACTGGTGCTATTATTGTGCCTGCATTTGAAAAAGTAAAAGAGCATTTTGCCAAAATGAATGTAACCATTGATAAGGATTTGGACATGGCATTGGATAAAGATATTTTGAAATTGTTTCGATCTGAATTGGATAGATTTAATAAATTATTTGCAGCGCATGAGCAAGTGAAAAAATTTCAATTGACGCCAGAAGAGTGGACAATCAATGGAGGCGAATTAACGGCAACGATGAAATTGCGCAGAAAGAAAATAGCAGAAAAATATGCGCATTTGATTGAGAAAATATACGCATGATACGGCTCCATAGTTTAATGGATAGAACGGAAGTTTCCTAAACTTCTGATCCAAGTTCGATTCTTGGTGGGGCTACA
>CANJRV010000092.1 GCA_947476825.1 Bacteroidota bacterium
AACTTATAAATCAATTTTATTTTTCGATAAATAAATTGTTCTAAGATAGTGTAAATCAGTAAATAGGTAATGGCACCAACTATTGCAAAGGCAATAAAAAAATATAACCAACTTGATGCAAAAATAAATACTAATACACTGGATAATGTGGCAATACTAATGCTTGCAAAAAGAGCAAGTAAGTTTGGCGATAAATTTTTACTTTTAAACACGTTGCGAAAATAACACTCAATCGCCGATTAAATTTCAAATTTATATCCTACACCTTTCACCGTGCTGATATAATCGGCATTCAGTTTTTGTCTAATTTTTCTGACATGCACATCAATGGTTCTATCACCTACTATAACCTGATTTCCCCAAACTGTATTCAAGATTTCCTGACGTAAAAAAACACGACCAGGCTTAGACGCCAACAATGCAAATAATTCAAATTCTTTTCTAGGTAAGGAAACATTTTCTCCATTATGCACAACCAAAAATTTCTCTCTGTTTATTTCCAAATTCGGGAAATGCAAGGTTTTTGCATCATCTTTTCCTAATCGACGAAAAGCGGAATGGACGCGAGATACAAGCAATTTTGGTTTAATTGGTTTCGTGATATAATCATCAGCGCCAATTTCCAATCCTCGTATTTCTGATTTTTCATCCGATAAGGCGGTTAAAAAAATGATCATTGTATCATTATACTCTTGGTTTGCACGCAATTCTATGCAAGTTTGAATACCATCTTTATGTGGCATCATCAAATCCAATAATATTAAATTGGGTTTAAATTTTTTTGCAACTTCCAATGCTTCCACACCATTTGAAGCAGTAGTACATTCATAACCATTCAACTCCAGATTGTATTTTACTATTTGTAAAATATCTGCTTCGTCATCTACGATCAATACTTTACCTAACTTACTCTCCATGTACGAATTTTTACAAAAGTAATTCCGTAGCTGACTTTTTACTACTTAAATGGATTACGAAATTGTTAAGCATTAAACTACCATTAAAAACCCAATTTAATGATATTCGTCATATTACCGTAATTCTTTTTCTTTCTAGCCTTGAATGCCATTAACTTTGCGCCAACTAATTGTGGATTATCTATATGAAAGCGCATACAATAGGCAAACGTGAAAGGCTAAAAAAGATTCCCTATTTACAAATAGGATATGTATGTATACTGTCTCTTATGCTCCTACTTGCTTGTGGCAAAAAACAGGAAACGACTTCTCCAATTGTAGAAAAAATTACGGAATCCGTTTACGCATCTGGCTATGTAAAAAGCAATCATCAATATCAAGTATTTGCTAAAACTAGCGGCATCTTACAAAAGGCAAATGTCCAAAAAGGAGATATGGTTCACAAAGGGCAAGTACTCTTTACTATTAATCAAACCCTTTCCATTTTGAATCATGACAATGCGAAATTAGTTGCCGCAAATGCAGATTACCAAACAAATACAGACAAGTTAAATGAATTAAAATTAGGCATCGATTTGAGCAAAAAGAAAATGGATATGGAGCAATTGACGCTTACTCGCCAACAAAGATTATGGTCTAACGAAATAGGTACAAAATTTGAACTTGAACAAAGAGAGTTAGCATTCGCCAATGCAAAATCAGCTTATAAATCTGCAGAGTTGCGATATACCGAATTACAAAAACAATTAAATTTTGCTTCCAACCAAAGCAAAAAAAGTTTAGAAATTAGCAAATCCATGTTGGATGATTATCAAATTCGGAGTGATGTGGAAGGTAAAATTTATTCCATTTTCAAAGAAGAAGGCGAAATGGTTACACCCCAAGTTCCACTTGCTTTAATAGGCGATGCAAGCAACTATATTTTAATTTTACAAGTGGACGAAAATGACATAGTAAATATTCATCCGGGTCAAAAACTATTTGTTACGATGGATAGTTATAAAGGCCAATTATTCCAAGCAAACATTACAAAAATAAATCCACTGATGAATGAACGTAGTCGTTCCTTTGAAGTAGAAGCCAGCTTTACGCAACAACCTCCTGTGTTGTATCCGAATCTAACCGTAGAAGCAAATATTGTGTTGCAAAGCAAAGAAAATGTATTGACCATTCCACGTAAATATTTGGTAGATGAAGAATATGTTTGGATTTCTGCAACAGAAAAAAGGAAAGTAAAAGTGGGTTTGAAAGACTATCAAAAAGCGGAAATTTTGGAAGGACTTTCCACCAAGGATAAAATTTATTTGCCACAATAATGAACAACAAACTCATACTGGTAATAGCCAAATCATTGTTGTTGGCAAGATGGAAGCAAACTCTAGTAGCTGCTGTGGGTGTCACTTTCAGCATTACCATGTTTATCACTTTGTTGGGTTTTATGACTGGCTTAAATGATTTGCTGGATGGACTTATTTTAAATCGCACACCCCATGTTCGTTTGTTTAATGAGGTAAAACCAAATCCAGAACAACCTGCAACTTTTTCGAAAGACTTAGGCTATACATTCATTCATTCCATCAAGCCAAGTGGCAATGGTCAGAATATTGACAATGCAACGGCTATCATGCAGAACTTAAAAAAAGATCCTCGTGTATTCGGCGTTGCACCAAAAGTAAGTGCGCAAGTTTTTTATAATGTTGGCAATATAGACATCAATGGGGTTATCAATGGCGTGGATGTAGAGTCTGAAGCACGCCTATTTAAATTCCAAGATTATGTACCAGCTGGAAATTATTTAGATTTAAAAAATGTACCGAATAGCATCATTTTAGGCAAGGCTGCTGCCGATAAAATGCTAGCTAATATTGGTGATGTGATACAAGTAACTACACCACGAGGCGATAGATTATCTTTGAAAGTGGTTGGTTATTTTCAATCTGGTTTAGCCGATTTAGACAAGGTTCAGAGTTATGCGTCCTTGGCAACAACACAAAAATTATTAGGCAGACCCATCAGTTATATTACCGACATAAATATCAAATTAAATAACATTGCATTGGCACCAGCATTAGCGGTTGAATATAAAAAAATGTTTGATACAGATGCAGAAGATATTCAAACAGCCAATGCACAATTTGAAACAGGAAGCAATGTGCGAAGTATTATATCGTATGCAGTTGGTATCACATTATTAATTGTTGCGGGGTTCGGTATTTACAATATTCTCAACATGATGATATATGAAAAAATGGATTCCATTGCCATACTCAAAGCAACTGGATTTTCTGGTCGTGATGTTAAAAGGATATTTACAACGATCGCACTTTCCATTGGCATAGTAGGTGGTCTTTTCGGATTAGGATTTGGTTTTATTTTATCCCATATCATTCACCAAATTCCATTCAATACAGTGGCTTTACCAACGGTCAAAACTTTTCCTGTAAATTATAATTTGAAATTCTATCTCATTGGTATTTCATTTTCCATTATCACCACTTATTTCGCAGGATTATTTCCTGCTCGTAAAGCAAGCAAAATAGATCCTGTCATCATTATCAGAGGAAAATAATATGGAAGAAATCATACTTGAAGCCAAATCTATTTGTAAAAGTTTCCACGATCCGGTGACCATCCCTATTTTAAAGGATGTTAGTTTCTCTGTCAACAAAGGTGATTTCGTTTCTATCATTGGCAAATCGGGTTGCGGCAAATCTACCTTGCTCTATATTTTATCTACGATGGATACAGATTATGAGGGAGAATTAATCATTGACAAAGAATCGATGACCAATAAAAAGGAAAATGAATTGGCTAAAATTAGAAATGAAAAAATTGGATTCGTTTTTCAATTTCATTACTTACTCAATGAATTTTCTGTATTGCGAAATGTGATGTTGCCCGGTATTAAACTGGGTAAATTTTCTGAAAAGGAAATTGAACACCATGCCATGGAAAAACTAAGAATTTTAGGTATACAAGAACAAGCACTCAAAATGCCCAATCAATTATCGGGCGGACAAAAGCAACGTGTAGCAATAGCCCGCGCCCTCATCAATAACCCGCACATCATTATGGGCGATGAACCAACAGGTAATTTAGATAAAAAAAATACAGAAATCGTGTTTGATATTTTTAGCCAATTAGCAGCCGAGTTTAATCAAACATTATTGATAGTTACACATGACAATGAATTCGCTTCTCGTACACAAAGGATTATTGAAATGGAAGATGGACGGATAATAAAGTAATGCTTCGACTTCGCTCAGCACAGGACTTCGACTACGCTCAGTACAAGTCGACTTACTTCGGCTGCGCTCAGTACAAGTCGGCTTCGCTCAGCACAAGTACAAGTACAAGTACAAGTACAAGTCTTACTCCTTCACAAACTTATTTACAAAATTCTTCCCATCTACACTTATTCGTACACTGTATAAAGCCCTTGCCAAATGCTTCACCGAAAGTTCTACCTTATCATTTTGTATTTGGGAACTTGAAAATGATAACACAATTTCCCCCAGCATATTATACATATTGACTTGCACTTTCTTACTCCCAGTTGGCAATTCAATAGATAAATTATCACCAACAGGATTAGGATAAATTTTTATTATATTATGAATAGGCTTAGGTGGTCTTATGGTATCGCAAGGGCTTCCTATCAATGCACCTAAGCCATAATTTGGCATATTGGGTGGGTACATAATATTTGCATACGGTTGTGAAAAAGCACCATTTCCTCTTCCTCTAAAATTACAGCCAATCCCTTTTACATCAGGGTTTTCAATAAATACCATACTTTTATTTGTACCATTTTCATTACCTATATATATTTTCCCATTGGGGGCTAAATAACTATTGCCATACCAAGGGAAATAATTATAGTCTGTATCAATTTGTGAAATATGGTATAAACTATTTGAAGTCATTGTATCGCTTATTTCTATTTGCCACACATTGAGCAAGGTGTTAAAATATAAAAATTGATTATTTGATGAAAAACTAATACCAGAAGCAAAATCGCAAACATTCGGATAACAGGTATCTACTGGGATTGGGAAATAATGGTAATCCGTTAGTGTACCATTGCACCTATCAAATTGATAAACAAATACTCCTTCGTAACCTCCTTCTGTGCTTGCATACCAATTACCATCTGGACTAAATACGCTTTGACCATGTATACCCCAAATTCCTTCTCCTATAGCCATCCCTCCGGTAAACATATCCAAAGTACTCATATCAAAATTTACATTTTGTTCATAAGGTCCAGTAATAGTATCCTCTTCGATCAAATAAGTATAGAATTTTTGCCGCCATTGATGTGGCTTTACCAGCCACCAATCTCTACCATTAGCATGCCGTACTGCTGTCATTCTATTATGACTTAACCTTGCATCTTTCATTATTATATTATTCTTACTTATTACTTTGCCATCACTTGAATTGGCATCCATATCCATAATGCTATAACTTAATACATCAAACCGGAAATCGGTATTTGTAACTTTCCAATCATCATAAGCGCTATCACTCATACCGGTAGTAAACACATAATAGCTATTCTTCTTTTTAGGTAGTATTATACTCATTTGATCCCAAAAGCCATCGCTATATTTATTAAATAATTTATCTCCCAGTGGGGTATTTATTTTTGTATTGGTTATATGACCATAACCATTAGTATCATATATATAAAAGCCATTACAAGCAAATAGCAATTTGCCCATCGTATCACTTATACAAGAACCACCAAAAGTAAAAACAGCGTATGGTATAGAATCTATTTCGTTAAGAACATACGACACATTGTAAGGTGCAAATTGAATATGCACTGGAGCCCCAGCAGTGGCTACAAACCAATTATTTCCCCTTAAATATTCTTGTGCTTGCATATAACATGTTTGCAAAATGATTATTGCAAAAAGTATCAAACATCTCACCTATTTCAATATTATTTTGCCAGTAGTTAAAATGCGTCCAGTCACAGTACATTTGTAAGTATAGAAACCTCTGGGTAAATAACTTAATGAAAAACTAACTTTATTTTTTTCTCCATCAAGTGTCGCAGTATTTACTATATTGCCATATATATTGTATATGGTAAACTGTGCGGTTTCAGTATGGTTAATATGATAGTCAATATTTATTTGCCCATCAGTAGGGTTAGGGTATACTTTCAATTCATCCATAGGTAATATGCTGTTTGCCATGTTACCCAAAAGATTATTTTCTTGCTCATATAAACTCTTACCACCCTTGTATACACCAATTTGGTTGCAAATGTCTAAATCGTTGTAATAAAAATTAGGAACAAACATACTATACATATTCCTTGCTTTAAATACGGCATTGCCATCTATATAGGGGCAATTGTCGGCAAGATCTTGTATAAAATTAATATCTGTTTCACTCAATGCATCCAAGCCCAATTCCAAATATTTTATATATAATGTATTTATCGCTTTTTCGTTGGTTTCAAAGAGCGTACTACAGCTTATTGCATTATTCATGTCTTTGGTTTCTAGTAACAGACCTCGCCAAGCGGTGCTGTCTTCTAATAAAGTAGAATCACTTAATGCAGCTAGCATATTATCTACATCATACAAATACCCCAAGGCGTCTTGATAGTGCGATAAATAGTAAGCATTTAATATTGGATTATTTTGCATCGTAGTGGTATCGCGGTGTAGCCATCTCATCAACATTTGATTGTCCAACCATCTGCCTCCATCTTCATACTCTACATATTCCGTACTATCTTCTGCTATTTGTTCTGCATTATCTTCATCGCCTATTGTATTAGATAAAGTATAATTGGGTGGGGAACATAAGTAAGGTGGTGTAGTGAATGATGAAGGATTTTGCACATTATAAGAGCAACCAACTCCACTGCTTAGGCTTTGTGTTTGAATTAAATTTGTACTTTGCGTAATTATTTTATCATTTGTTGGGCTTCCTATACAAAAACGATAAACTCTACTCAATACATTACCACCAGAAAACTTATTGTTTGCATCATATTTATTATTGGGTAAATCCAAACCAATATCTCCCAAAGTACCTTCATTGCTCAAATGCCTAAAAAGCATTCCTGCATTTTGCGTATTAATATGGTTATTGCGTACATGGTCATAGCCTTGTGTATTATTATTACCTACCACATAAAAACCAAACTGTACATTATCAATTAAATTACAATCTAAAAAACTTTGGTCGTTATGGTGCATTTGTATAGCCGCTATTCTACGCTGTGCAAGAAACATAGGTACATTTTGTCCATGTATAGTATTTGAAAATATAAATGCATTCACATTGTTACTTAAGTCAATGCCGAAAAGTTCTGGCGTAGGATGTGGAGCTGGATCACTTCCTGCATAATTAAATTCAATATCATTATCATAAATATAATCATTAAACCCATTTTGTAAATGCAAGCCAACACTATAATCACCATTCGGTATTTTTATAATATTATCTTTCATTAAAGTATAACCATTATTAACTGATGAAAAATAATTACTATTTATTCCCATTGGTAAATAGTTAGTTCCACTTAAAGGCGAACCTCCCCATGCCAAAGTAATTTTATTTTTCTCACAATAATAACCCCAAGTAGTAGAAGCTTCATTTCCTATTTTACTAATCCCTAATAGTACATCATTTAATTCATTGCCTTCAACCCACATTTGCTTACCTTCTACTTGATTAAATAATATTCCTGCTTTCGTGCCAATGGTCCTATTATTATGTACTTGTGCATCAAATCCATTCAAAATAATTGCTTTGTTACAATTTTTAAAATTCATAATATTACCATTAGGCAATGCATCTCCCCATATAGAAATATTCACTTTTGATTTTGGATTTTTATTTATACCCAATATTGCACAACCCTTTGAAGTATTGTAAATGGTATTGCCATTGAGCGATAAAGGTGTCCATAAATTAATTCCGCCTATTATGTCTTCAAATCGATTATAAAACAAGGAAATGAAATAAGTATTTGGAACAAAGGAATTAATAAAATTTGAGTAGATATAAACCCCATTATGCAAACTTTTGAAAAAATTACCATTCCCGGGAGTACCTACAGTTGCTTTTTTACAATTGGCAATTATTATTCCATTTAATGGCCTTATCAGTGATGTCCAAGGAGATATTAAACCTGTAACAGATTCAAATGTGCAATTAGTAATTTCTCCAGAATAAGTTGCAGGTAAGTTATTAAGCTGAATTGAAATTCTATTATCATAATATTTTGCATTATTAGTATTCAACTTGGCTGCAGCAGAAATAATCACTCCATTTTCCATGTCTCTAATGGTGGACTGCCCATTGATAATCACTTCTGAATTTGCATCCGAAGCATAGATACCATCCCACATTGGGCAATTTGGTGTTGGTGATTGAAGTTTGGTGTTATTAATAATCTGCAAAACTGTACCACTATTGACTGTAATCCTTGAATTTGGAGAAACATAAATTGTACAATTATCAAATATCATACTAAGGTTTATTATAAAATTCCCATCTATATAAAACTTTTTACCAGATATATTTGTTCCAAGTGGAGTGCCACCGCCATAAATTGGGTTGGTAGCTAAGTCGTTCGAATTAGTATTATCAACTTTGATAACTGTATTATCTCCAACCAAATCAATACCTCCTTGGCAACTACAAAAATTTTGTGATCCGCTCAATGGTTGAACTGTAATTGATCCAGTACTTGTACAACCTACTCCATCTGTAACTATAACAGAATATGATGAAGTACTATTTAATGTATTGGTAGTCACCGCTTGCAATGTATTACTAGTACTAAAGCCAGGAGCGGGTGAAATTGGTGTCCACAAAAAAGTATAGACTGGAAATAATCCTGAATTCAAACCTACAGAAAGTGTAGCACTTGATCCACAAATGGTTCCATTCATAATAGCAGAAAGTGATGTCAGGTCAGGTCCATTTGATAAACTAAAAGTTGCAGATGATGCACAACCATTTCCATCTGTTACAATTACTGTATAAGTCCCTTGAGTATAAGTCATCCCAAAGTCAGGAAGATTAACTGGTAGCGTTGAAGAAGTTCCAATTGGTGGATACCAATGATAGGAATATCCAGTCCCTTGTGGCCAAGCGTGTAGTTCATTAGGTGTACAATGAAAACCAGTTGTGGATGTAATAGAAGCAGTGAAACCATTTATAGTTATTGAACTAGTATTACTACAACCATTAGCATCAGTTCCAGTCACGGTATATACTCCAGCAGTAGTTACATTTATTGTAGAACTTACGCTACCACCTGGACTCCAAGTATAATTCGGAGCTCCTGTTGCTGTTAATGTAACAGGTACACATGTATTCGGAGATGATGATATTGTAACCATTGGTGATGGATTTACAGTAACTATGACTGAATTAGTTGATGTACAAATTCCATTTGCTGAAGTTCCTATGACTGTATATGTTGTTGTTGTTCCTGGTAAGACAGTAACTGAGTTACCTGTTAGGCCTCCAGGATTCCATGTGTATGTACTTGCGCCACTTACAGTTAGAATAGAAGATTGTCCTGCACATATTGTTGATGGTGTTGCAGTTGCGGTAATAGTCAATGTAGGATAAACAATTACAGAAGAAGTTGCAGTATTCCCATTCCCATCAGAAACCGTTACAATATAAGTTGTTGTAGTTGCTACAGTTGCAATTGGATTAGCAATATTAGTCGCAGTCAAACCTGTAGATGGTGACCAACTATAGGATGCTAAACAAGGATTCGGTGTAGGAGTTGCATTCAATTGCCAAGAATGGCAGTTTGACAAAATGTTTGCAGTTGCACTTACAGTAAGAGGATTATTTGTAATTTCTACCATGGACATATTATCAATGTAACCAGAATAATTTCCATTTAGGGACATTAAGGCACAATATCTCGAAGATATTCCTGTAGAATTGCAATAATAAAAATCAGTCGTCACAGTAAACCAATTCCCTACTTGTGGAGTAATATTGAAATGATGATCAAAATTTACTGTAGGGGCAAATAAATCAGGATCATTTGTAAATCGTAGAAGAAAGTCAATGGTAGAAGGGGGTATAATTGAAGAATTATAAAAATCGAATGTAAGTCGATAAACATGATTATTAATTGTTGGACTTGCTAAGGTTGAATAGTCAATATTGTACCAAGGAACAAGAGGTGCACTTAATATAGGAGAAATTAGCTTACCATATCTGTTTTCTGAAGCAGTTATTGCATTTGGAGTGATAGTACTAAACCAATTAGTTGGAAATGAAGAGGGAGCAAAACCAAAATAATATGGAACACCTGATGCTGAACAATCCTTGAATGAATTTCGCACTAATATTGCATCATGAGTTGTCATTTGTCCTATATTGATAAAGTAAGGATGCGAATCTGCAAATTTCTGGCCAGCACAAACTTGTCCATCATAAAAATTTATCAATTGATTTCCTTCTTTTAACGGTTGACTTAATTCTTTAACTTCTGTCCCTTCTTCAAAACTACCATTCAATATCATTTCATTGGGAGGATTATTTACAAAATTTGTTCCAGGTAATACATCAATTGTATATAATGCAATAGCCCCTTTTTCTTTTCCATCAAATAATTGAAAATAAAACTGTGCTCTGCCTATGAAATTTTGCCTTGGTGTAAATATAATATGTGAATTGTCAGGTTGGGTCAAACAATTATGATTGTTACCGCCGATTCCAACGCCTCTGAGTCCAACAATTGAATTTGGGAAAACACTCAAATCATCTCCATCAGCATCAATGAGTTTTCCATTAGTATTATTTAAGTCAATTGTATAAGAACCACCAATATCATTATTCATAACATGATCAACATAAACGTCTGTTGATGTAGATTCTTCTATCCAGGCTTGGTTATATAAATTTGCGTAGTTGTTAATATTGGGTGGTGTACTATTCTTTATGCATTCAGGTTTGTGATTATTCGCTAGTAAAGAACCCCATGTAATTGAAGGTGTAATATTAGGTACATTTGTCGCAGAAAATATTGGATTTAAGGAATAGCCCAATTGTAACATTGTTTTAAATTCTCTATTTGTAATAATTCTCTTTTCTGTATTTTCATTTAGATTAGGTGACATGACATAATTAGGATTACAACCTGGTGTAACCCAATATTTTTCGGAATTGGTAACAAATCCTTCATCAAGATGATTTAAATTACTCTCATTAAATACATACCAAATAGTACCATATGAATCTCCAGAGTAGACTGGAGCATTGTCTTGAAATCTGCCAATATTCATCAAATATGTTTTATTATCTTTTGTAAATCCAGGTATTATTAAATTTGGATTAATTACAGGGCCAAAGTTTCCATTGATTACCCATTTTTGGTTTAAGTTGTTTGCCAGAATATCATCAAAGTGATAATTAAAATAATTGTCATAAACAGAGAATGCATTGGGATTTAGAACTAAATTATTATTGTGCACAGGAATTGGATTGGTTTGTGAACCTCCCTCAGTTATCATTGTAAACCACCCCATTAAATGTAACGTTTCATGGAGAATTATGGAATATAAATCTGTTTCACAATGACCAACATTCGTTGTCGGATCATTATGATAAAGTATAGGTGCGGTATATATACAATTAAATGCATCAAGGCTGAGAGTTATCCTACCGTCAAATCCAGTTAGGTTACCAGTCGCACCAGGTGTAACAATTTTATCATAAACATATCCTCCATAATATCCAGGTGTTGTATTAGCAATATTTGGAAAGAGAATTGTTGCAGCAGCCATTGTATTAAATATATTCCAACTTGGCTGAGGAGAAGGATTCCCAGGTGCCAAATATGTCTGTGTAATTTCAATTTTAATTGGTGCATTGGATGGAACATTACTAAAATTAAATACAGATTGTAAATAGGTAAATACTGCACAAACACAAGCCCTTCTATCAGCGGCTATTATAGGATTAGGATCATTAAATCCATATGGTACTCCAAGATAAATATCTTCGTAATAAATATCAAACTTGCCGCAATGTTCAATAGATAGTGGTACTGATGGATAACTTCCAATAGGAGTATTTTGCGTATAACCCGCAGAGTTTGCTCCAATTATTTTACAATAAGGATGTGGTTGATAATTCGAATCACCTGGGAGCGGTATAACCTGTGAACTTCCCTTTAAAGAGTCTAGAATCATCAAAAATAAAATGACTGAGAATTGTGTGTTGCGAATAAGTCGAATAATATTTTTCATGGTTTAAATTTTTGAGAACTAAAGATATAAAATAAAATTTTGGATATTCCTAACATTAACAAAACTGGATTGAAAAAAAATAAAATGGATGGTATGCTGAGTATAATCTCTTAGCATTACCCATAATAAGCTCTTAGCCTATTATGTTCTATGTCAGTTTATAATCAGGTCACCCTTACAGGGTTTTGAATTTCAAAATATCTATCTTTTTCCATCCTTCTTTCACTGTGTTTTAATCCTGTAGGGATGAAATGATTATAGAAAATTATTAGATGAAATGTTTGCTAACCCTGTAAGGGTGACATGATTAAAGCGTTTTCCAAAAACATCAAATATTTTTAGGTAAAGGAGCTTATTATGGGTAGTCCTATATTTTGTTAATGCCATTATGTATCCTAACTACCCCATTGTCCACAGGATTAAAGAACCGTAATGCCCTTTTTTGCACTTGTAACTAATAAAAAAATGTTAAAAAAGCAGATTAATCCCTTTAAATCTACTTTTCGACGATGGTTTTTACATGGTGTTTATTTCTTTTGCCTTTGATAATATTATCAGTAACCTAAACTAAGACCATTGCAAAACTACCCGATTCAAATTTCTCATAAATAATGCCCCTTCATTTCAAGTGGAGCCTGTCATTCAAATTTATTTACCCTTGTTTAGCTGTACCAATTATTTTCAATTTTACTCATTTTTTGATTCGTATTGTTGAT
>CANJRV010000093.1 GCA_947476825.1 Bacteroidota bacterium
AAACCACTATAAAGTTTGAAGTGTCTGCTTTTTGGGATAGGCCTGATTGAAATTGAATTGATTGATAACCCAGAGGACTACCTCCGTGAAAAGCCAAGACTAATGGATAGTTTGTCGAAGCATTATAACCTGTAGGAAGATGTGTTAAATATGTCCGCCATCGACCACCAACATAAATGCTGTCGTAAACGTTTGTTTGTCCAAATGAGAGATTGCTCACTAAAAGAAGCAATGTAATTTGTAATAATACCTTCTTCATATTTTTATATTTCTAAATCGTTATCATGCTGTTGTCGTAGGGTTGCACATAACTTGTTTATTTCCGATACAAACCTACAACTCATAATGTTGAATCGAATATTTTGTTTCATAAGCCTTTTCCAGAAATAATTAATTTGTGTTTATAAAGTGTCTAATGAAGAAATTATTTTCAACATGTTTTTTTGCACATGCATTCATATATACCTCACATCAATTACATTAATATCCAATCAATAATTCTCTTCTACTCAATTTTTTTGTTGCTAAAATTTCCCCATCACAACCTCAACAACACCTGCCAAGCTTCATCCACTTTATTTTCATCCAATAATTTTTTTGCTGCTGCTTCACTGATTTCAGAAGGAGAATAATCTAAATCGATGAGGGGAATAGAAGTGCAGTTGGCAAGTTGACCTAAATTATTTCCAGTGAGTATACTGCTGTTTTTGATAGATAATGGTAAAGCATCAAACCCTAAACCTAAATTCATATTGGGCTTGTTTACGGTGAACACCGCATCACCACTGGCTCTGCAATAATAATCGCCACCCATGCGTGCTACTAAATCTATTTTGTGTGGATCTATTTGTTGTACCTCATTTAAAACGTTATCCTGTATATGCATGCATACTACTTCGCAAATGACCAAATTTCCAGCACCACCTTCGGTACCAGTTTCTTTCACTTCTAATACTTTACATTCCAATTGTACTGGTGATTCTTTCACCCGAAATGGCTTTACCATTTCTGATGCAATAGCCGTAAAACCAGCTTTCTCAAATTCATTTACGCCTTTAGGATATTCGCAACTGGCCAAACTCATTTGTTGCACCATCGCATAATTCACGACATTGATAACGACCTCCTTGTTGTCGATTACATTTTCTAAAGTATGCTTGATGCTATTGTCTCGCACTCGACGAGCGGGTGAAAAAATAGCAATCGGCGGTTTGCTACCAAAAATATTAAAGAAACTAAATGGCGATAAATTAGCATGACCATCCTTGTCTATCGTACTGGCAAAACAAATAGGACGTGGTGCCACAGCACCTAATAAATAAGCATGTAATTGGGCAGTTTTAATGTCGGATGGATGTATGGTCATGGTATTATTATTTAGGTAAGAGAGCTGCAAATGTATTTAAAAACTTAGTCGAATTGTGCATCCGTTTATGAATGGCATTGCCTTATTTTGCTTTCACTTGTTTGTATCGAAAGCAATCTACTAAATGGTCATTAATCATGCCGGCCGCTTGCATATACGCATACAAAATGGTAGAGCCCACAAATTTAAAACCACGCTTATACATGTCTTTACTCATGGCATCACTTTCGGCGCTGGTGGCAGGTATATGGGCATGTGTAGCGCGTTTGTGGTCTATGGTTTTTCCATTTGTAAATTGCCAAACATATTTATCAAAACTGCCGAACTCTTTTTGTATGGCCAAAAAACAAATGGCATTCGAAACTGTAGCTTTTATTTTCAGTTTATTTCGAATGATGCCCGCATCTTGCATTAGTAATTCCATTTTATCTTCTTTGTACGATGCAATTTTTTTGGCGTTGAAACCATCAAAGGCTTTTCGAAAATTTTCTCTTTTATGCAAAATGGTATGCCAACTGAGTCCTGCCTGAAAAGTATCTAAGACAATAAATTCAAAATGTTTTTGATCATCATGAACAGGTACACCCCATTCTTCGTCGTGGTATTGCATTTCCTGTGCGTCTTTCAAACACCATGTGCAGCGAATGATTTCTTTTGACAATTTGCTCATGAAGAGGATTTATGGTTAAAGCAATTTTGGGCTACTTGAAAATAATGAGTATGCTAATCATTATCTTTCCGAATGTAATGCTATTCTATTTCCTTCGGTATCCACCAAAGACGCGAAATAGCCAACTTCAGTGGAGATAAGGGTTTTGGGAACAATGATTTTACCGCCATGGAGCGATGCTTTATCTAACACAATATTCAAATCAGGATTGGCATTTAAATAAATTAAGGAGCCAGCACCTGATGGAATATAGCCTTCTCCAAAGCAAATGGCACCACTAATTTTATCATCAAAAGAAGGGAATAAAGCCATTTTGTACCCTTGAATTTCAGTGGTTTGCATTGTAATATCAAAAATGGTTTCATAAAAATGTTTGGCTCTTTCATAATCCGTAACTGGGATTTCAAACCAATTTATCATGTTTTGCGATTGCATGCCTTTCAATTTTTTTGAAAAATACAACGCATTTGGTAAAATACCAATTACAGACGATTCATTTTACATTCGGCATTTATGCATTATTGTAAAAGGTATGACTGCATTGACTTAAACTAGTCTTTCCACTTCTCTCATCCAGCGTTCTGGGATTTCATTATTGCATGCTGTAAAATAATCTTTTTGTGAGCAAGGAATAAATGAATCTGAAGGTAATTTCATCCACCAACGATTGGTTTTTTTGCTTTTTAAAAACAACGTATTATTGTCTGTGAATGTAATTTGGTATTCAATGAATTGGTCTTTTTCACTCAATGGCGATTCGTTTTTTTCGATACAAACGCCATCAATATAATACCATATCATTTGTGCAATAAGTTTGGCTGTAATATTTTCTGTATCATTTTCAGGTATATAACCATAAATTCCGAAGGAGGATAGACAAGAGCTCATGCCCGCAAAGCGAGTAATCATGCACATTTCATCGCCATAAAATCCATTCGGAGAAGCTAACTTATTGGCAGGCGCATCGCTGTATCGAATGGCATTAATATCGACACTTGCAATTTGTGTACTGCGCATGATTGGTTCTAGCATTTCAATATCTTCACGAGCTTTGCCCAAACGAATACAATCGAAGCATAATTTATCGAAGGTTTCAATTAAGTTTGGATTCACAAAATAACTTTGAAACCCGACTAAATTAAAATGTCTTACAAAATTTGGTGAAGAGGTTAAGGCTTCCATCAGATAGCTGTCGTACCTGTTTTCTGAGCTATCGTCCAAATCGGCAAGCATATCAATAATGGTAAAATCAATGATTTCTTCACGGTCTTTAAATACATCATATTGCGATAAAGTCAAATCGTGTGAACCGCCCAGTATCAATACTTTTTTACCAATTTGATGCAATTCCAATAGAACAGATTTCAATGCTGCTTTAGTATCATTTAAGGTTGCACCTTGCACAATATTTCCTAGATCCGCAATTTTTACATCTGGATGCCAATAATATAATTTGTATAATTCTTTTCTAATTTCATACGGACCATTACTAAAGCTTAATGCTTCATTTTGTCCTCGCATTTCACCACAACCAATCAATACGATATCTATATTTTCTAAGTCATAGTTATGTTCGTTTAGTATTTGAATATGTTTACCCAGTTGTGTAGGCATGTATTCGACGGATTCTGCTTCGATGAAATCCAGTGGGGATATATAATTGAAGATTTCTTTTATGTTGGACATAGAATGGATTAGGTTTCAAAAATACAATAGTAATGCATACATCTTAAAAATGTGGTGCGGAAATCCAATAAGGTTTCAAAATCCATAATGTATTAGCTGAGGATTTAACATATAATTCGTCCAAGGTTTTTCTGGTGGATGCATTGCGGCAACGATTGCAGTGGAAATCCTTTTTGCGGCGAAGCAAGCAAAAAGATTGGAACGGAAAGCGTGTTCGCCGCCCATGGTGTAGCATTAATTTTTTTTCAAAAAATACGCTACAACATTACACTGTAGCATTTATTTTTTTTCAAAAAATACGCTACAGTATGAATTAATGAATAAGTATAGCATTGCATAATCATTACCCATTGCTGAATATCGACATTTTATATAGATGGATTTTTACAAATGCAGCGGATCAATTCAGGCTAAGCCATGTTTTTATGAACTGCCTATTAATAGTAAGGTGTATCTGTGTTTTTTTATGATTCAATCTACTACCTTTGCGCCTCTTTAAAAAAAATGTAATCCCATGTTATCTACAAACAATGTATCGCTTGCCTATGGCAAACGAGTGCTTTTCGACGAAGTGAGTATCAATTTTGTAAAAGGAAATTGCTATGGTATAATCGGTGCCAATGGTGCTGGTAAAAGTACTTTCCTGAAAATATTGAGCGGTGAAATTGAACCAAATAAAGGAAACGTCAGCATTTCGCCTAACGAACGCTTGAGTATGTTGAAGCAAAACCATTTTGAATTTAATGACTATACCGTACTGAATACGGTATTGATGGGCAATAAAAAAATGTGGGATATTCAACAAACGAAGGATGCTTTATATATGAAGGAAGATTTTTCGGAAGCAGATGGTATACGTGCTGGCGAATTGGAAGCGGAATATGGTGAAATGGGTGGTTATACTTCGGAAAGTGATGCAGCTCAATTGCTTGCAAACCTTGGTATTACTGAGGATGTTCAAAGTTCACTCATGCAAGATTTGACTGGTACACAAAAAGTGAGGGTACTATTAGCACAAGCATTATTTGGCAATCCTGATATTTTATTATTGGATGAGCCTACCAATGATTTGGATATTGAAACGATACAATGGTTAGAGAATTTTTTAGCCGATTATGAAAACACAGCCATTGTTGTGAGTCACGATAGACACTTTTTGGATACCGTTTGTACGCACGTAGCAGACGTAGATAGAAGTAAAATAAATATCTACACCGGCAACTATACTTTCTGGTATGAAAGTAGCCAATTAGCAGCTCGTCAAATCAATGACAAGAACAAAAAGATGGAAGAAAAACGAAAAGATTTGTTGGACTTCATTGCGCGATTCAGTGCGAATGCGAGTAAAAGTAAGCAAGCAACTTCTCGTAAAAAGGCATTGGAAAAATTGGTGGTGGAAGATATTAAACCAAGTAATAGAAGATATCCTGGTATTATTTTTAAACCAGATCGTCAAGTTGGAAATGATATTTTAAAAGTAGAAAAACTAAGTGCATCCTTTGATGGTTCGCCATTATTTAGTGATGTGAATTTTGATGTGAGTAAAACAGATAAAATTTTGATTGTGAGTAAAAACCAAATGGCGATTACTTCTTTCTTTAATATTATCAATGGTGAAACGCAAGCGGATAGCGGTTCTTACGAATGGGGTACAACGATTACCAAAGCCTATTTGCCAAATAATAATCAAATCTATTTTGAAAATGAGTTGAATTTGATGGATTGGTTACGACAATTTGTACCACCTACTGTGCAAGATGCAGATGAAGATTTTTTAAGAGGCTTCTTTGGTAAAATGTTGTTCGGTGGCGATGAATTAAATAAAAAAACCAAGGTACTTAGCGGTGGTGAAAAAGTTCGTTGCATGCTCAGTCGTATGATGTTGCAAAACCCGAATGTGATTATTTTGGATGAGCCAACCAATCACCTTGACTTGGAAAGTATTACTGCATTTAATAATGGCGCACTTGATTTTCCTGGTGTTATATTGATGGCAACGCATGATTTGGCTTTTGCAAATTCAGTTTGTAATCGCATCATTGAATTAACGCCTAAAGGTATCATCGATCGTATGTGCACCTATGAAGAATTCTTGGTGAATGATAGAGTACATGAATTGAAAGCAGAAATGTATGCATAGCCTCGGTGAGGCAAATCTAGAACCCAAAAAGGCAAAATCCTAAATTCCAAAAGTCGGAAGTTGATTTGCCCTATCTGTAAGTGAGAATCTAACGGATAGGACTATTCATTAAACATTAAGCATTAATTCTTATTTCAACCAATTCGCAAGTAACTCTTTTCCATGCAAGGTCATATAACTTTCCGGATGAAATTGTATACCATGCACATCATAGATTTTATGTTTAAATGACATGATATAATTTTCCGTAGAGCGAGAAGTAATTTCTAATTCTGTTGGAAAATCGTTTTCATCAACCACCCAAGAATGATAAAGGCCTACGGTCATTTTATTGGTGCTATCACAAATGCCATCAAACAAAGAATGGGTTTGGCAAAGTTTTATTTCCGTTTGGTAACCATGATAAGGATGAGCTAAGTTGATGAGCTGAGCACCTAAACTTTCCGCAATGGCTTGGTGCCCCAAACAGATACCCAGTATGGCATGCGTAGGTGCAAGCGCTCGAATAATGTCTATAATATTTCCAGATGCAGAAGGTGTTGCTGGTCCTGGTGAAATGATAATTTTATCAAATTGGCTTGCATGTTCAATCGATATTTCATCATTTTTGAGAATGGTCGGATTCGGATAATTTAATTGTCGCAACAGCTCCACAATATTATACGTGAAGGAGTCATAATTATCTATCAATAAAATTTTCAAATCCTTATTTTTACACAAATTAAGCAAGTAAAATTGAATTCGCATCAAGACATTATCGAAAAACTAAATGCCTTTGGAAAGATGCAAAAGCCATTTATTTTTTTCATTGATTTTGAGATGGAAAAGCCAAGATTATTTTCGTTGGAAGAATTGGAACAAGAAGAAATTCAGATTCATTTTCCAACGTTTCAAAAAAGCAAAATAGAATATGATGCGACAAAAATTGAGTTGCAAAAAACACCAATTACCTTGCAAGAATATGCCGATTTATTTTCTGCAGTGCAACAAAATTTGCAACAAGGTAATTCGTATTTAACCAACCTGACTGTACAAACACCCATACAACTTTCAACAAATCTAGAGCCCATTTTTCATCAAGCAAAAGCAAAATATAAAATCCAATTTAAATCAGAATGGGTTTGTTTTTCGCCAGAAACTTTTATAGAAATTAAAGGAAATAAAATATTTGCCTATCCCATGAAAGGCACGATAGATGCATCTATCAGCAATGCAGAGCAAGTACTTTTACAAGACAAAAAAGAAACGGCAGAACATTATACCATCGTGGATTTGATCCGAAATGATTTGAGTATGGTTGCAACAGATGTGCGTGTTGAAAAATTTAGATATATAGAAACGATTACTACTGCACAGAAAAATTTACTGCAAATGAGTTCACAGATTTCGGGTGTTTTGCCAGAAAATTTTCAAGAACATTTGGGTACTATTTTATATTCCTTACTGCCTGCTGGTTCTATCAGTGGCGCACCGAAAAAGAAAACGGTGGACATCATTCACGAAGTAGAAAAAGAGAGTCGTGGATATTATACAGGCGTTTGTTTTTATTATGATGGAGAAAATATAGACAGTTGTGTATTGATTCGATTTATTGAAAAAACAGCAACGGGATTTGTGTATAAAAGTGGCGGTGGTATTACCATCCATAGCGAAGTGGAAAAAGAATATCAAGAACTATTAGATAAAATTTATGTACCAGTTTTTTGAGAGTATACAATTAAAAGATAGTGCATTAAAGCATCTCGATTTGCATGTGCAACGAATGCAACGAACCTGTCTTTTTTTTTATCAAGAAGAAAAAAATATGGATGCCTTGTTACAAGAATTGGATGTATTACAAACGTATCCAAGTGGTTTGTATAAAGTGAAAATAAAGTACAATGTACATGCACACGAAATTGAAATTGCACCTTATGTACCGCGAGTAATTGAGACTTTGCAAGTGATAATAAATAATGACATACAATACCCTTGGAAGACCATCAATCGGCAAGTCTTTTTTGCTTATGAAGTGCAACGAAAAGCAACAGAGGATTTTTTATTTGTACGAGAGGATTGTTTGACGGATAGCAGTTATTCGAATATTGCTTTGTGGAATGGTAAAGAATGGCATACGCCTGAAATACCTTTATTTAATGGTATTCAGCGAGAAGTTCTTATCCAAGAAGGAAGAATAATTGCAAATAAAATAACGCTAAGTGATATGCGTAACTATCAAAAAATTTCACTCATCAATGCGATGTTGCCATTGGGAGAAATAGAAATTCCAATTGCCAATATTTTTTTCCCCTGAGCTCTTAAAAAAAGGATTATTTTGTGCCAAATAAAAAATATCCACGCATGAAGGCAAATATATTTTTTTGGAGTTTATTACTTTTTGCAACGCAAGTAATAGCCCAAGTACAGAAAACAAATGGTGTATCCGCATCACCAACCCAAGTTAATTTTGCGGATCATTCCAGAACAGATTATAATCCCAATTTAATTTTCCTCGACCAACATCCTATTCCATCTGCTGAATACGGAAATAAAAAAGAAACCATCAATAAGCTGCGACAACAAAAAGAAGCAGAGGGGCTTCCAAGTGAAAAAAAGAAAAGAGGTTTAGCCCTAAATCCAACTATCGTAAAAGGGATACAAGGCAATACAGCTAATGGCGTTCCGAACGACAATGATATTGCAGTTTCCAATGATGGTAAAGTGGTAAGTGTTGTAAATTCTAACATGCGAATTTATGATGATACAGGTAAGACTTTATTGAATAAGTCATTGACTAATTTGGTTGCGCCAGCAGGTGTGTTTTCTTGGATTTCAGATCCTCGTGTGATTTATGATCCCATCGCCGACAAGTTTATTTTGGTTTGCTTTTCAGGTTCATTGAGTACTGAATCTACCATATTGGTTGGTTTTACGCAAACGAATGATCCTGCTGGTATATGGAATATATATACTTTAAATGGCGCTTCGTTTAATGATTCTACTTGGAGTGATTATCCGATTATTTCTATTTCTGATAAAGATTTATTTATTACTTTCAATCAAGTAAAAGACAATGTGAGTTGGACAATTGGTTTTAAACAATCTGTAATTTGGCAAATAAAAAAATCGAATGGCTATACTGGAATTCCTTTGCAGTATACGCTTTGGAGCAATATTAATTTTAATGGAGCGCCATTGCGAAATATTTGTCCAGCCAAAAATCAATCTACAAGCATGGGTAACAATATGTATTTTTTGACCTTGCGAAATGTAGATATGAGTAATGATTCCATTTTTGTAAATGAAATTACTGACTCTTATGAATCGGGAAATGCAACGATTACACAAAAGGTTTTGGTATCACCTGTAGCATACGGATTTCCACCAAATGCTAGAGAAAAATCAACTACTACGCCGGGAAATTATTTGATGACGAATGATGCCAGGGTATTGGCAGCCATTTATGAAAATGATTATATTTATTTTGGATCCAATACGGTAAATCCTTTGTACATGAATGCTGGTGTGTATTTGGGAAACATCAAAAATATCAGTAGTACTACACCAACTGTGAATGCCGATATTATTTCTTCTGCGAGTATCGAGTATGGTTATCCTTCCATGACGTATATCGGACAAGCGCCGAATGACCATAAAATCATGTATACATTTTCCCATTGTTATGTAGATAGTTTTCCGGGAACGAGTGTATTGTATAAAGATGCGCAAGAAAATTATTCGGATATTATTGCTGTAAAAAATGGAACATCTTATATCAATGTATTATCAGATTCTACTGAGCGTTGGGGCGATTATACCAATATCCAAAAAATGTATAATAATCCGAATCGCATTTATTTGGCTGGCTCATGGGGCAAAAGTGGCGGTATGAATAATTGGATTACTATTTTGGATAATAAAGATTACCCAACTGCAACAACGGCATTAGAAAAATTAAACGAGCATGAGGTATTTCCAAATCCTGTTAGTGATAAAAGATTTACTACAAAATTCACGATGGATAAAACACAAAAGGTTCGATTTGAGATGTTGGATATACAAGGCAAAGTCATTTCTCAGATGTTGTATACGCGAGTAAAAGCTGGCGCAAATGAATTTTCATTTTCCATCAACGACTTAGCGCAAGGCATGTATCTCTTTAGAATGAAAGGAGATGATGGTTATCTTTCAACAGAGAAGGTGTTGGTGAGGTAGAGGAGTGGGATTGGAGGTGTTGAAAGTGATGGATTATTGTTTAAAGTTATTCTTTCAACTTCGATGAATTAAATTGTTCTGCGAAGCGTCTTCGCTTCGTAGAAATATTCTTTTGCTTTCAGCAAAACTAATCGAATTTACATAAAGAAATCTATTTCAAAAATGCTAGGTTGGCTGTACGCAGTAAGAGTTTTTGGGTCAGCATAATTTGTTGCACTGCTTTACTTATAAGCTGTTCTGCGAAGCGTCTTCGCCTCGTAGAAATATTCTTTTGCTTTCAGCAAACTAATCGAATTTACATTAAGAAATCTATTTCAAAAATGCTAGGTTGGCTGTACGCAGTAAGAGTTTTTGGGTCAGCATAATTTGTTGCACTGCTGTACTTATAATTCGTTTCTTCATAAACAATTCCTGCTCTCACAGGATTTTGATGAATGTATTGCAACTTCTGATAAAAAAAATCTGGTGAAAATATTTCTTCGGGATGATTGTCATTTGTCCATATCTTAAATTTCTTGTTTGCTATATTTTGTCTGCTATAAAAATGAAACATGTGTAACAGCCACTCTCGCCTACTTTCAGGGGTTTCATTAATAATTTTTATGAATGACTTACTTGTAAATGTTTTGAAATCTCTAATAACATCACTGAGATTATTGTCTTTCGCTGTCCAAATAGTATGAATATGGTTTGTCATAAATACAAATGCATGTACCTTAAGATTTTTATTTTTTCTGCAATATTCAAAACTCTCAAGAAGCAATTCTTTATAGACTTCCCTGCTTAATAAATCAATCCAACCTACAATGGTAAAAGTTAAATAATGTGGTGCTCCTTGATTTCTAATTTGATAACCTTCGCTAAATTCATAACTCATTTTGCAAATCTATATTTTTTAATGATCATTTCGAAAAAGTTGCTGAAAGCAACAGAATAGAACTACGAAACGAAAGACGTTTCGTAGAACATAATGGTTTCTTTCAACGGAGAAGGTGATGGTGAAATAGAGGAGTGGATTAATGTGAAAGTAAATTATCGAATTTTTTGAAGCATTACACGAAACTTAAACACTTCAAATCCTTGTTCATATTTTTCTCTTGTTTGGGTTCCTTTCTTAGCATATTGCTTGTCAAGGTGAGCGGTATGCGAAGTCAATTTTTTATTTAATTGTTTCATGGAAGTAATGTGTTTTTTATTTTTGTCTTAATTACGAGTTACTATAGGTTATTTGATTCTAATAAAGTTTACACTTTTATCTTTCAGGAAATAACTGTCGGAGATAAGTTTATAAATTTCTTTCTTCCCATCAAAGTAATAGATATTAATATAAATTCCTTTCTTATTATGTCGCAGTCTAAATGTTGGTCTTTGCCGTTTATAATGTAATAGGCGAGAATATTTTAAATATGTCCCTTCAGTCCATCCCAATGCTGCTCTTTTAAAAGATCCGCCAAATATTATTCTATGATTACGATAAAAAGACCAGCGAGGTAAGATACTATCCTTGGTAAATAAGTTTAGATAATAATCATATGAAAAATAAAATTCAATTGTGTCGTTTAATTTAATTTCTGAATGATCGGACCTTGTAAATAATTCAAACGATGTAGAACGTCCTGAATTTGAATTAGCATAAGCAGAGTTTGCTGTATAGAATAATTTTAAAGAATCTATGCATGTTTTAAAATTATTCCATTTACCATGATTCGATTGTGCAATAACACCTTTTGTTGTCAATGAAATAAAAAATACTAAAGCAAATAATTTATTCATTATGTGTGATGTTTAGGTATAATAAATTACCGCCAACAACTAATAAAGGGATTACAAAACATCCTTTTATCGCTCTATCCTCTACACCGCAAAACTTTCGCCACAACCGCAGCTTCTACTCGCATTTGGATTTACAAAATTGAAGCCCTTACCATTGAGTCCATCACTGAAATCTAATTCTGTATTCACCAGGTAAAGAAAACTTTTAAGGTCTGTTACCAACTTAATGCCTTTGTCTTCAAAGACTTGATCTATTGGTTTTATTTCATTGTCGAAATCTAATTTATAACTCAAGCCACTACAACCGCCACCAACAACACTTACGCGCACAAAATGAGTATCATCTAATTCAGATTCTTTAAATAGTTGTTCTACTTTTTCTTTTGCTTTATCGCTGATATAAATACTATTTTCTAATGCAGTTTCCATCTGTTTATAATTTAATACAGGGCAAAACTACATCATTCTAATACGAATAGCATAAATTTTTTAGGTTAAAAAGGAAGCTACGGAAAGTTAATACAAAGAATTTATTCATCTTCTTTAGAGTCCTATTTTGACTTCATTTTCAACTAAACCGCAGAGTATCCATGTAATAAAAAGGTGTGAATGTTGTTTGAGATGTCTAAATTAATTTAGCATCAAATAATTTATAAACAACAAACACACTTTTTATGCTGAGTACAAATGTAAAACAAACAAAAGACAAAACTCCAGAGAGAGTTA